>NZ_JBFUKX010000011.1:0-137241 GCF_056400605.1 Mucilaginibacter sp. P5_A4
CTTAAACAGGAGCTTAATCAGGCCGCTAAAACGGCCGTCATTCATGACCCTGAAATTCGTGCATACGCAGAACGCTTACTCAAAAGAAAAGATTACTCGCTAGTGCTTAACAATGTAAAATTCAAGTTGATCCTTAGAATGTTCTCTTTAGTGAAAAGAGGTGAAACCTATGTGGAGAACTATAAAAGAGTCGCCTAAAAACAACTCTTTTAAATAAAATTTGGATATATCGTAGACCTATAATACGAGTGGTAAAATCCGGCGACTCTGAAGGGGGAAGACGTTTTAAATGATTTGTCATCCTGAACGGAGTGAAGGATCTATTCGCAGGCTGTGCAGGGCGAAGAAGCATGGTGAATAATAGATGCTTCACTGCGTTCAGCATGACAAAAGACCTTTTTGTAAACACGTCATGGGTAGGAACGAAGCAATCCCAAACTGTACAGAGCCGCTATTTGGGTGCTAAATTACTTTTGTTGTAACGGACAGCATCGGCCCGCTCAATTGCCGCGGGAGGGCTGTTACTTTGAAGCCGCAAAGTAACCAAACGGCTGTCAGCAGAAATGCTTCTTTGCGCTCGGGGCCTCTGCCCTGCAAAACGGGCAAAACCTGGGCTGGAATTATTTTGCCCCGGTGCGCTTAGTCCACGCACATGCAAAAACTTCCTATGCCCTGCAGCCGCACAGCCCCGCATTGTTTTGCCCGTTTTCGCCCGAAGCCTGTCTGCTGACGGTTTAGGGGAAAACGAGCGCTTATAGGGAACGAAGCACCCGCAAACTATACCGATGAAAAACCCGCAAAGTTATAAGCCCCGGCCTCTGCGATTCCGGTCTCGGGAGGGGCGGAGGGGGTGTTTCAATTCAATATACCAACTGTTTGTACAACAAATTAATTCCTTGCCCCAAATGTCCCTCTCCAAAAATCTCAAATCTCATATCTCACATCTCAAATCTAACTTTCCAGTACAGGAGCGTCTTTGATTTTCTCGAGTATTGATGCGGGCAGGTAAGGCCGTCCGCCGGTTGCGGGTACGCAGGTGCCGGTGAATACGGCTTTGGTCATTACCTTATTATTAAAAATGATGGATTGTTTAAAGTGCAGTTTGGGTAGGCCTGCCTTATCAGTATATAGCGTGCAGGTAACCGAAAATTCATCGCCTTTTTTTAACGACCGTAAAAAACTGATGCTGTAGTTTGATAGCACCATATGAACACCGTTTTTAGCCTCGGTTTCAAAATCAAAACCCAGCACTTCCCTGATATAATCATGCCGGCAGTATTCCATATAAAACGGATAGTATAAGCCATCCATAATTTCCTGCACATCTATGTGCTCTTCCTTTGCAACGTAAGTTTTTGAGTATTCCATTGTAGTCTATTTTAACAGGTAGCAGGCAAATATATAGCAATCTGCTGTATGGTACCCCACCATTTCTGTCTCAAATCTCATATCTAACATCTCAAATCTAAACAGGGCGTTTCCCCGCCGGTAGAAGCGGGGTCGTGCTTTCCCCTCATACGCCTGCAGGCATTACGCTCATTGGCCGGTATCCGGTACAATCACTTACGCGAAATTGGGGTACTAAAAAGCCCGGTGTATGGAACATCCGGGCCGGGTAAATTCTTTAATATACGTATGCTTTCAGCTACGAAGATTGTGAAGCTGCTTATCAATCTCTTCATTGCTCATTTTGGTTTGGATTTTTTGGCGCAACGAAGATAAGGTAGAAGGCTTTTTTATCACCTTAATGATATTAAGTTCTTCCAGGTCTTTCAAAATTTTGCAAGCCTTTTGATTGGTTAATTCTATAGTAAGTCTCTCCATATCAATATTTTATACAGCAGCAATTTTCATTTGCATTATAAAGTTAGTGATAATTATTTTGTTGTAAGATATTACAACTTCAAAGTTTCATTCTGCTACGTATTGCTAAATTATTACCTTTAAGCAAATTGACTGTTTATGAATAAAGTATTTTACCTGTGTGTAGCGTTAGTTGTTTTGGGTGCCTGGAAATACCAGGATGATCACAAAAAAGGTTTTGTTGATGTTGCCGGGATCGACTCCCTAATAAAACCCGGCGATAATTTCTTTCGCTTTGTTAACGGACGCTGGTACGATACCGCAAAAATTGCCGCCGATCAATCGGGCGTGGGTTCGTACAGTTTCATGAACATTCCGCAAAAGCTGCTGCTGCAAAACATCCTGGATAGTGTTTCAAAAACTAAGAACCCTATGGGCAGCATCGACCAGAAGGTAGGCGATTTTTACGCTTCGGGCATGGATACCGTAACTATTAACCAACGCGGATACCAGCCCATTAAACCAATATTGGCGGATATTGATGCTATCGCCAACATACCATCACTCATCAAATTTGTAGCAGCGCAACTAAAAACAGGGAACACCCTAATTATTGGCTTTGATATTTATCCGGATAACAAAAACAGCAGCATCAATATTGCCCATGTTTCGCAAACCGGCATTGGTTTGCCAGAAAGGGACTATTATTTTAAAACAGATTCATCTACGCTTGGCATTCAGCAGGCCTATAAAAAATACTTAGGCGCCCTGTTCCAGTTAACCGGGAGCAACCCCGCCGCCGCCAAAAAATATGCAGATATTGCATACAGCATCGAGCAACAAAACGCGGCATCGCATAAAACAAATATCGAATTAAGGGATGTTAATGCAAATTACCATAAGGTAGCCATTGCAGCCATCAGCAAAACACAGGCTAATATAGGCTGGCCGACATTGCTTGCCGAACTGGGTGCAACAACCGACTCGGTTGATATGGGCCAGCCCGCTTATTACGATAAGTTAAACGGACTGTTGAAATCAGTATCCATAACCGACTGGAAAATTTATTTAAAAGCCGCCACCCTCCAAAACTACGCCGAAATACTGAGTAAGCCATTTGTAGATGCCTCATTTGAATTTAATAAAGTATTAAACGGGCAGGCCGTACAAAAAACACGCAGGCAAATCATGACGCAAAACGTCGACAGTTATTTGGGGCAGGCTTTGGGGCAATTATATGTAAAACGATACTTTAACGAGGATGCCAAAAAACGCGTGCTGGTATTGGTAAACAACCTGCAAAAATCCTTCGAAAACAGGATCAATCATCTCGACTGGATGAGCGACAGCACCAAACAAAAAGCAAAAGAAAAATTATATGCTATCACCAAAAAATTAGGCTACCCCGATAAATGGCGTAATTACGATAAGGTGCAGATTACCAGGACCAAATACTTCGAAAATATCCTTTGGCTTAAACAAAACGACTATCAATTTCAATTAGCCAAACTGAACAAGCCGGTTGATAAAACAGAATGGGGTACAACGCCATCTACGGTTACTGCTTATTACAATCCGTCGTTTAACGAGGTTGTTTTCCCGGCGGGTATCCTGCAATTTCCTTATTTCGACTTTTCGGCAGATGATGCCATCAATTATGGGGGTATCGGGATGGTAATTGGCCATGAAATGACGCACGCCTTTGACGACCAGGGCGCGCAGTTTGATAAGAACGGTAACGTAAAAAACTGGTGGACAAAGGAAGATTATCAAAAGTTTAGGGAGAAAACAAAACAGGTAGCTAATTTATATGGTTCGTTTACAGTTTTAGATACTGTGCATATAAAGGGGGCGCTCACATTGGGCGAAAACACCGCGGATAATGGCGGGATTGCTATTGCCTACGACGCATTTAAAATGACGGAACAGGGAAAAGGTGTCGAAAAAATTGATGGGTTTACGCCAGATCAGCGTTTCTTTTTATCTGTTGCACGCATCTGGAGGGTAAAAACAAGAGATGAGTTTCTTCGTACCTACGTGAATACCAACCCGCATTCGCCGGCCATGTGGCGTGTAAATGGCCCTTTAATGAATTTCGCGCCGTTTTATAAAGCATTTAACGTGCAACCGGGTGATAAAAATTACAAGGCGGAAGAGCAGAGAGTTAAGATTTGGTAGGAAGGAGCCTGAAGAATCATTTCCTCAAAATTAGCCAACTACGCGCACAAGCTCCAGTGAACCTATAAATCGAGGCTTAGTAAGCTACTTATTATTGCGTTTACTTATCAGCGGGGTACACGCGTGTACCAGCGGGAACATCGCAGCATAGTGTTTACTTGTCAGTGGGCTATACGCGGCACGCGTGTGTTAGCTGAGGGCGTTTTAGCTGATATAAAAGCATTTAATTATGTATTTATTTATACATTACAACACTTGCAACTTTTAATCTAAATCTTATAAAATGGAATTGTCAGCTATCAGCCAATCTAATGAAGAACACTTTTATCTGAGTAATATTGACACATTTATATTAGAACTAAAACTCAAAAAGGCACCAATTAAAGAACGTGATATAGAAATATTTTTTTCCGATTTTGAAAGAACGGTTTTGCTTGCTTTATATGGCAATGAGTTAGTGAATATGTCAGTTAATTCTATCTTCGAAGAGTCGATTTCAAACCCAAATAAGAGATTTATAGGAATTTGTTTACTGAGACTTTGGAGCTCGGACGAAGATATTATAGAAAAAAGTCGCCCTTTTAAACATAAGGCTATTAAGTTATTAGACGCAGTGTTTGATGGCAATTTATACAAGGCAAAGGAATTGAATCTAAAAGCGAGCGACCAGACATTTGCAAAATCAAATAAACTTAAAAATTTTGTCAGAGACTTAGAAGAGAAATTCGCAAGTATACAGAACTACAATTTAGATTCAATAAGTTCCATTGATGGATTCAAAAAAATGTTTTTGAGCACCTTGAGGGGGTCAGAACTGAAATCACTTGTTTATTATTTTTTACCTAAAGACGTAAATTCTAGCATTGATAATATTTTTAATAAAATAAAGGATTATTTAATAGCGTCGTCAGATTATAAAATAAATTGCTTTTCACTGTTATCACAGGATATCGAAAGGGTGACCGACCCAGATCATTTTCAAACCACATTTTACAACACAACACTTATAGTAGATGTTTTTAACAAAATTCAAAATGTAATCAGCAATGATTTCTACAACTCGCCGTATAGTAAGCCAGCGGAGTTAAAAGTTGAACCTATAAAAAAGAAATATCCATTTTCGCAGATAGAATACGAATTTAAGTTAGGACTCATTTTATCGAATTCAGGCCAGGGACATGCTTTTGATGTTCATATAACGGTTGAAGATGTGTCGGGGTATGCACAAATAGAAACAGAAAGGTATATTGGGCTTTTTAAATTTGAAGATACGCTAATTGAGTTTAAATGCAAAATGCTTAAGCCCGTCAAGGATGTAATTGTGTCTGTTTCAATTATATGGTTGAACTTTGATAGAAATCAAAAGACATTTAAATGTGATTTCTTGTTAGATGGACAAAGGGATGATATTAATTGGGACCAACTAAACTATACAGAATTTTACTCAACGGAAGCAGTTGATTCTGAAGATGAATTGGTTGGGCGTAGGGAGATATTAACATCCTTAATAACTAGGATTGAAGGCAAAAGAGTGAGTTCATCTTTTATTTATGGACAAAGACGAGTGGGGAAAAGCTCAATTGTAAAAACTCTTAAAACAGAGTTAGAGAAATCTCATGCCGATGAAAATATTGTATTTTATCAAGAGACAGGAGATTACAAAGACCCAAATCCCAATACAACAATTAATCAGTTAGCAAACAATATTTGTAGTTTCATTCGCAACTTCGATAGTCGTTTAGTCCATATTCCAATTCCAGAATTTAGGGGAGCCTTAAGCCCTATATCTGGTTATCTTGAACAAATATCAAAAATTCTTCCCAAAAGTAGGATATTGATAATCTTAGATGAATTTGATAAAATACCGGTTGAACTGTACAGAAAAGGTGAGATAGGTGATTCTTTTTTTGATACAATACGTGCTATTAGTAACAAAGGACCTTATGGGTTTTTGTTGGTTGGTGGAGAACGTATGGAATATATCATGAGAGATCAAAGCCAAGAAATGAATAAGTTCAAATCCATCAGGGTAGACTATTTCGACAAAAAAAGACTTTGGACTGATTTTAAAGATCTGATAGTCAATCCAATACATGAAAATTTTGAAGTTGCTGATGATGCGATAAGTTATTTGTACGAATTCACCGCAGGTAATCCTTTTTTTACAAAAGTTGTATGCGAGGAATTGTTGGGGCTAATGGTGGCTAGAAAAGATAACCATATTACGAAAATGGATGTGGAAGAAGCTAAAACTAAGGCAGTAGAAAATGCTGGCGAACAAATATTTGCTCATTTTTGGAAAGATGGTATTCGTGATTTTATAGTTAACGAAGAAGAAGTTTCATTGAACAGGAGAAAGCTATTAATTGCTTTGACCCTTGTGTCAAGTACTGGAAAAGAACTTACAAGTACGAATATCATAGACCAAGCCGTCCGAATGTCCTTGCAAGAATCAGTTGCAATTTTAACGTTGAACGAATTCGTAGATAGAGACGTTCTAATAGTAGACGGAAACCGAATAGATTTTAAAGTCATATTCTTTAAAGATTGGCTACTTGCTGGAGGAATCGAAAAACTGCGCACGACACTATTAGAAAGTGATCGATTAGACCATGAACTGATGACTAACAAATTGGCGGAAATCAAAGCAGAGGAAATTATGTCGCTGACAAAAGATTGGGTTCCTTACCGAGGCCAAGAAGTTACTACAGACAAAGTCAGAAATTGGTTAGAACAGTTTGGCGATAATAGAAATCAGCGGTTATTATTTAAAATATTGCAAAATCTACACTTCTATACGGATTTCGAGGTCAAAACTAAAATGACCCAAATTTTCAATTTGGTTAAAAGGAGTTTCGTAGAAGCGGGAGCAGTTAGAACAATAAAAGGGCGAGAGTTTACAAGAAAAGATATTGTGATCAGCTATTTAGAGGATACACCCGCGAAGAGTGGGGCAGAATATGCCAAACTATTTTCTGATGAAAATAAAATATTTTTTAAAAATGTCGTTGCTCCAGATAAACTAGATCGATACCTTGATGTTAACAAGAACATCAACTCCGTTATTTTTGTTGACGATTTTATTGGAAGTGGTAGTTCTGCAATAGAAAATATTACTCGACTTGCAGATAGCTTTCCAAAACTTTTTCAGAATACAGAATTGAGTTTTCACTATGGAGTGGTATGCGGCTTTCAGGAAGCAAAGCATAAGATTGTAACCAGAATGAAAAGATTGAAAATCAATTTGGCAGTACATATATGTGACATTTTAGATGAGTCAGATAAAATATTTGAAGACTCATCTAAAATATTTACTGCTCCTGGTGAAAGATATGCAGCAAGAGCCTTATGTCATCATAGAGGCTCTATTCTTGAAAAAAATCACCCGCTCGGTTATGGAAACACACAATCGATTATAGTTTTCCCTAAGACTGTACCAAATAATTCATTGCCAATAATTTGGTCTGAAAACAAGGATTGGAAAGCCTTATTTCCAAGGCCGTTATAAATCACTTTATTGACAAGCAAAAAACCCGTACTTTGTTGGGTTTGTCTCCGACAAACTCGATACCCGTTATGATGTCCCACCCCCTGTTGGTATTGTCACCAACGGGCCAATTATCGTCGGAGGAGTTGGTTTTTGTTGAAGGTTTCAGTGAATTTACCGCCAGTAAAAAAGTTGTTGGGGACAACTCCAACAACGGCGGCGGAATTTGTAGTAGGGCACATTTGGATACTGTAAATGAGATTGCTGTAGGTTGTTTCAACAGTCGAGTTGTTAAAGGTTATTCCTTTTTTCGGCAACAAATGCTTGTAAAACTTTTAACAATTCCCCTGTTGTTCCCAAGCTCATCATCGTACTATCTGGGCTGTGTACATCGATCCCGGTGGATGGGGGCATCCATGAAATTTTCTCGTTGGTGTATGGTAATCCATCACGTCGTAATGGCATATCGGTCAACTTTAAATTTTTCCAGGCCTCAATGGCTTTCATCCTTGAGTCCTCCAAATTTACCAATGAGGGTAGTTGATTACTACTCACCATGCTAGCTATCGCCTTAGAATCAGGTATCAAGTTGCCGGCCCAAACATTTAAAATCTTTATGGCATAATCCCATCCGGTTGAAAAATAACTTTTTGACTTAATTATTCGTATTAACTCCCTTATTTTTAATAAAGTTTGATCCCTGTTTATAGGTCCAGACAATTCAGAAATTGAATTTGAGTATTCAATATAATCAGAGTCGTTAAGGAGTTTATCGAAAATGCTGATGAGTTCAAACGGGGCTTCCGGAACCGAACTTTGAATCGAGGTAAATTCAACTTTTTTATATTGATTAAGGATGCCCTCAAATTCTGCCAAAATCAACCTGCTGTTACCATTTAAAATTTTGGGCCTGATATAATGTAATGCACTGATCGATTTATCGATGTCTAGGGGGACTTGAATATGGTGATTAAAGCCTATCGACATTCTTTTAAAATCGAAATGTATTTGCTCAATACTTTTCACAATCTCCTCTGGTTGATCCTTAAACGAAAGATGATTAGTCTCTTCATGTAACTTAACGTCGAACTCTTTTCTAACGTCATACAAGAGCCTATTGACAATTTCAATTTCCTTTTCGTCGTTTATGATTTTGATTCTCTTTTGGAGCATCATGGGCATTTGTTCAACAGTAGATTTTTCGGGGGAGGATTTGGTTATTACAATACTGGATATGCCTAAACTGATGTATTCTTCCAGCATTTGGGCGAAACATGAAAAATCTTTAACAACGACAACCTCATCGTCACTTTCCCGAATACCAATCCGGGCAATAGGTAGGGGTTCACATAAAATTTCTGATTTTCTCATATTGTTGCCTTTGTTAATAAATGTCAGCAATTATTTTCATCGCTCAAATTCATCAGACAAAATAAAGAGCGCCGCCCCCTTTGGCGCAGTGTTGTGCGGCTGCAAGCGGGAGGATCACTTGTGACTTTTGCAATCACATCGTAAGATTTTATAAATATTGATTGATTAGCACTTTCAATTTTGGATCACTTGGACGTGGCGCATCATCATTTAGGATCTTTCCGTCCTTTCCTATTAATATATAACGTGGAATTGCATTGATTTTATAGTGTTTTACGAATGATGCCTGATCGGCGTTTAACAATAAAAAACTATCACCATTTGCCAGCGCTTCTTCTTTAGCGGCTTTTTGCCAATCATTTATGTTAGCATCGGTAGATATGGCCATGAAAACAATCTTTTTGCCTTTGTATCTTTTTTTTAATAGTGCACTATAAGGCATTTCTGTGCGACAAGGGCCGCACCAGCTGGCCCAAAAATCAAACAAAATCAGGTTGTCTTTATGCTTTTTGATAATAAGGCTTAAGTCTTGCACAGTTTTACCATCAATAGCCAATAGTTTGTTGCTGCCTTTAGCGTATGTTATTGATTTGCTGTTATCATTTAATTTTTTGGCTGCAAGCGTCCGGTATCCTTTATCTATGCATTGCGTATTGAATTTATTAAGATATTCTTTTGATATAGGCCCCTGCTCCCGCAAGCACTTTTTTTGCGCTGCCGCAAGCCTCCAGGCTTGTGTGCCCGCTGACAGGTAGACGCCATGCTAAGTATACGCCACGCAAATTCCGGATGTTATTATATAACCGGGATTTTTATTTTAAAGCGGGGCGAAAGAGTAATATAAAAAGATCCGCACTTTGTGGGAGTTGTCTCCATAGTCGTTAACCTTACCCCTTTCAGCGCAAGTGTTGTGTGGCTGCCTGCGGGTTAGCTCGATGTGACTTTATTAACAAGCAAAAAAACTTTCCAACAACCAAAAGGCCTCAATAGTTCAACTATTAAGGCCTTTTTACTTTTTTAAATTCAAAGAAGTTTATTCATATAAATGAAAGTCGAGACCATGTTTAACAAATTTACTTTCCTCTTCTAAAATAGATTTATTGTTTTCCAATTCGTTAATCTTCTCCTTTTCTAACAAACGATACCATAGGGAAACAGGAAAGTTTTTGTTGGAATGAATATGCAATCTCAAAATGATCCTGTCGGTCGGCTTTCGGTGTTTCCCAATGATTTGACTGATGGTACTTGCTCCAACGTCGATATCCTTTGCAAAGTCTGTATAGTTCATTTCAAGGCAATTGATATATTGATGCAGGAAAAATCCAAAGTCGTATCGTTCTTCAAACCTGGGAGAAACTAAATAATCTTCCATCAAAAACTTTAATTGCAACAGGCGAGTCTTTGATTTGCTTTCTGCAGATTGTGCATCAGACTTTTGTTTTCTAAATTCACGAAATGCATTTAAAAGATCATCCCGTTCTTGTCCGTTTACAACGTCCGGGAAGACATAAGATTCCGCTAAGTCTTTAAGAGTATAATCTTTGTGTGTGTTCATTGTCTCTGTGATTAAATATAACGAAAAATTATTTCAGATATTTCTCAATTACTCCCCGGCTTATCTGCCCATGGAGGACAAGAATTCCTTCCGGCCTGTTTGGAGTTCTTATTGGAACGAGTTCAAAGCCGTATACGTTAATATAATGTTCAATAAGGTTAGTTTTGGGAATTAGAAAAACATAGCCGTCGTGCCCCCGTTTAATTGATTCCCGGCATGCAAAGGCGATCAGACATCCGCCAATGTTTTCAATTTTTTTGTCTGCCCCAACGTTTTCGATAGCTACTTCCAGTAATTCAATTTCAATCGCGTCTGTTTGAGGATCGGTATGATCAGTGATACACATCAGCCCTAAAATTTCGGTTCCATTTTTAAGCCTTAATTTATAAATTTCTTTGCCTTTATATCGCGACCAATCGAACTTTGCAAACCTATTGATATCTTTTTTTATCGTCTTGAAATCTACTTTTGATATAAGCTCTATTTCTGCTTCAAATTCAACGTCTGATTGTACGTCTTTTACCTTCATTATAATATCACGTAAAATGTAAAGATAATTATAATAATTACATATTTGTAAACTATTTACATTTTTGTAATGCCGCGCTCTTATTGGTATTCCCCCTTTGGCGCAGTGTTGTGCGGCTGCAAGCGGGAGGATTACTTGTGACTTTTGTAATCACATAGTAAGATTTTATAAATATTGATTGATTAGCACTTTCAATTTTGGATCACTTGGGCGTGGCGCATCATCATTTAGTATCTTTCCGTCCTTTGCTATTAATATATAACGTGGAATAGCATTGATTTTATAATGTTTTACGAATGATGCCTGATCGGCGTTTAACAATAAAAAGCTATCACCATTTTCCAGCGCTTCTTCTTTAGCGGCTTTTTGCCAATCATTTATGTTAGCATCGGTAGATATGGCCATGAAAACAATCTTTTTGCCTTTGTATCTTTTTTTCAATAGGGCACTATAAGGCATTTCTGCGCGGCAGGGGCCACACCAGCTGGCCCAAAAATCAAAAAGAATCAATTTGTCTTTATGCTTTTTGATAATAAGGCTTAAATCTTGCACAGTTTTACCATCAATAGCCAAAAGTTTGTTGCTGCCTTTAGCATAGGTCATTGATTTACTGTCGTTATTTAGTTTTTTGGCTGCAAGCTCCCGGTATCCTTTGTCTGTGCATTGCGTATTGAATTTATTAAGATAATCTTTTGATACAGGCACCCTGTTAAGGTTGGCCGAATACAGGGCATTAGCCATTAAGAAATCTTTGGTAACCCCTGTAAACGTTTTTTCGATGAAATCAAATCTTTTTATAAAACTACTGCTGGTGCCGCTAATTGTTTCGTGAGGAGGGTCGCCTATACACATAGCAACAAGATTTATACATGCTACATAATACATTGGATAAGGCATAAATCCTATATTGCTGATGCCTGCTATTTTTGCTGCAATTAAAGTTTTGTACAAATTCTGCTTGTTTAACAAAATGCGGTTATTGTAGTAAAGCAGCAGAGAATCCGTAACAGCTGTGCTTTTTATACAATTGGTGGCTATTTTGATAAAATCATTACTAACCGGAAATTGCCTGGAATATCCGTTTAAAAACTCCAATCGGTTGTTTTTTACATTATTTATTGCTTGCTCAAGATCATGAATATTACTTAAGGTATTTACCTTTTTATGATAAGGCATCAATGTAAATCCATAATAAATGTTGCCTGTTTTTTGAACCAGCTTGCTAAAAAAATGAAGTTCATTGGTTCGTTTTGTATGACCCTGGATATACATTTGTGTAGAGTCGCTTCCCGCATACCTGATATTTATCTTCTCGCCGGGATAAACTAAAAAAGGGGTTTGTTGGGCGTTAGCTTCTATCAATAGCGTTGGGGTATTTAATGGGATTTTGGTATCCTTACCGCTGATATTTGGCATCTGGCTATGAGCTAAGGAATCCAGGTAATAAAAATGCAATCCCGTAATCTTGCCACCTACAGCAATAGGGTTATCAATTGAAAAAAGAACAGCATGGTTTAGTGAATCCGACATGGTATTTTCAACTATTTTATCAGAAGGATGCCGATCGACACTAAAAGAGAACATCATTATTGTCAAAACCCCGGCTACTATGGCCATAATGCTTTTCATATCTTTAAAATTTATTTTTTATAAATGGCTACAATTATTGTTATATAGTTGCAGCCATTTACAGTTTTAGTGCGGTTGGGTAATTAACAACTCCAACAACGGCGCGGAAAACGCCCATATTTGAAGAAGGCATATTTAACTTTTTTTATTTTGCGGAGTTTATCTAATTATATTTGCGATATATTAAAAAAATATGTTAGCAGATATTGATACGGATAGGCGTAAGATAGTTGTATTTATTATCATTGTTATTGTATGTGTTATTGTTTTACTCATGATAGGTAGCTTATCCTATGAATATGATAAGATCGTCGGTCCAAGTACAACTGGTGATAAGAACTGGGATGGACATTAGTACTATTATCATTACTCATTATAACTTTTTATAGCTAATGAATTTATGATCAGAGAGATATTTGCAGATTATTCTCAAAAGAAAAAAAGTTGGTTTAAGCTAAAATTAATAGGTCAGTACAAAAATCTGCAATTTTTAAAAAGAGCGATCAAATGGAAAATCCATATAGCTTTCAACCCGATAATTATTGATAATAATAAATTAGTTAAAAACTCGATCCCTGTTTTAATTAATAATCATAACCGCCTGTTTTCGTTACAAGCACAAATTAAATGGCTTAACTCTTTAAATGACAATTTGTCAATTATTGTTGTCGACAATAAATCAAATTATATCCCATTAATAGATTATTATAAGACTTTAACACAGGTTGAAAATTGCCAGGTAATTTATTTGAATCATAACTCCTGGCTTAGAGGAATAAATTATATAGCAAAGGAGCTTACAGCGTTCCGTAAGCTTATCATAACAGATGCTGACCTAATACCATACCAGGATACTCCTGTTGATACAATTAAGCACCTTTCAGCTTTATTAAATAAATATCCGGATTATAATCATATTGGCCTTTCGTTGGAGATTAATGACATTCCTGATTATTACCCTTTAAAGACCAACGTAATTAAACACGAATCGCAATTTTGGCCGCCGGTTGCGACTGCGTTAGACGCTGATGTGGTGGTTGCTGCTGTTCATTCTACCTTTGCAATGTACCGTAATAGTTCTGTGTTTAGTTTAAGGGAGCCTGCCTTGAGAACACAGCGACCATATACAATGAAACATGTAGATTGGTACATAAATCCCGATAATATATCAAAAGAGTATCTGCATTACGTAAAATACTGCCAGCCGATAGCATCGTGGTCGCAGGAACTTAAGGCAACAGTAAACATCTTAACAAATTAAAAGTAAATCACAAAGCCTTAAATTTAATTTGTAAATCAATAAGTGTGTTTATTATGTTTTTAAACTCAGGGCTTGTTTCAATATGATCATGAAGTAATATAATTTCATCTGAATCATGATTTCCAAGCCACCTGTTTCTGTTACCGTAGGCCTTTAAATAGTCTTTCGGGTTTTTACTTTCCATTCTTTCCAAAACATTTTCAATAGTTTCAAGCCCCTTAATATTTTGCTTAATTATTGCCCATTCCATGATGTCGAATGTCCAAAGAAGGTCAATATCGTTATTGAATCTTTTACTATTTAAATAAGAATAATTAACATTTTCAAACTGGGGTTTAGTATAGCCTGTCTCTTTTAAGAAGTCTTGTATATATTTTGCCCTTTTCAAATCAGGAAAAGGGAACATTTTAAAATTCTGCCCCAATTTTCCGTCTCCCTTGTCACCGTAGGGAAATCTGAACCATTTTTCATTATAATCGCATCCCGCATTTAGATAAAGTGCTGTTATAATTTCATCCGTTTTAGCAATTTCATTACAGGCTTCTTTTAACGAAATCGAAGAAAAATGAGGATGACTATAAGAATGATTTTGAATTTTAAAGCCCATCTTTATAGCTTTAATTACCGCATCTGATTGCGCCTCCAAATTTTTCCCGATACAAAAAAACACAGCCGGAATTTGCAGCGCATTTAAATAATCGCAATGCTCTAAAAATTTAGATGAGGGTGAGTCATCAATAGTGAGGTAAGATATTTTCAAGAAAAATTGACAATTTAGAATTAATAAAATTAATAATATTTCACCATTAATTATCAGAATGTTGTGTGGCTACCTGCGGGTTCGGTCACCCCGCCCTTATTGATGTTCTCCTGCCGTTTCCCATAGCAACAAGGTCTCCGTTTATAATTGTCAAAAAAACAATTATAATAACATCGAAATGCGTTAGCCATACCGCGACATAGCGCTTTAAAAGAATAACAAATTTTTATTTTTATTAAAAAGATATATATTTGTTAATAATTGTTAAAAAAACAATTATTAATTATTAACCTCAAAAAATTAAACCTGATGTCTGTTAAGCGTGTTTTGCCGGCACTATGCCTGGCGATGTTGTTTGTTGCTGATTTGGCCCATGGCCAGGGTAGCTCCGTTTTAGGTGTTCAAAAGGCGAAAATCCCTGCCGCAAAACCCATTAGTAAGGATCTTTTCGGAGTGTTTTTTGAAGACCTGAGCTACGCGGCCGATGGCGGCCTTTACGCCGAACTTATTCAGAACAGTTCATTTGAGTACAGCGCAAGCGACAGGAAAACATGGAACCCGCTAACCGCCTGGGAGTATACTACCGAGGGTTATGGCTACGGTACAATATCTGTAGAAACAGCTAAACCGGTGCACCCCAATAACCCGCACTATGTGCTGCTGAATATTGACGATGCGGGGCAGCAGGGTGTGGGCATTACCAATGCCGGTTACGATGGTATCAGCATCAAAGCAGGCCAAAAATATGATTTCTCTATCTACGTAAGGCAAATATCGGCCAAACCTGTTGGCATGCAAGTGCAACTGTGCGGAGACAAGGGTGCGGTATACGGTACATTTTCATTCCAGACCCAGGCCGGCGCATGGAAAAAGTATACAGGGACTATTACCGCTACAGAAAGCGCCGATTCGGCAAGGCTTACGGTGCTTGGCAGGCAACGTTCGGTATTGGCTATCGACGAAGTTTCGCTGTTTCCGCATAATACCTTTAAAAACCAGCCCAACGGGTTGCGGGCCGACCTTGCCCAGGCCATAGCCGGTCTTGAGCCTAAGTTTCTCCGTTTTCCGGGTGGGTGCCTGGTGCACGGCGATGGCGTTAATAACATATACCGCTGGAAAAATACCATAGGCGCTGTTGAGCAGCGTGCACAACAGCGCAACATCTGGAACTACCATCAAAGCACCGGCCTTGGTTTTTACGAGTATTTTAGATTTTGCGAAGATATTGGCGCCAAACCGCTGCCTGTAGTGGCGGCCGGGGTAAGCTGCCAAAATTCGGGCGGAACCTGGCGAATTGGAGGAACCGGCCAAAAAGGAATCCCCTTGACCGAAATGAAAAGCTATATCCAGGATGTGCTCGACCTGATAGAATATGCCAACGGACCCGCTACCTCGGTTTGGGGGGCTAAAAGGGCGGCAGCAGGCCATCCAAAACCTTTTAACCTGCAGTATGTGGGTATTGGCAACGAGGATAAGCAAACCAATGATTTCAGGGACCGCTTTAAAATGATATACGATGCCGTACGCACAAAACATCCCGAAATTACCATCGTGGGCACGGTAGGCCCCGCACCCTCGGGCGAAGATTATGATCTTGGATGGAAGTTTGCCGACCAGTTATCGGTGCCCGTTGTTGATGAACACTTTTACGAAAAACCCGAATGGTTTCTGAAAAACAATAACCGGTATGACAGCTACCGCAGGCCAAAATCAAAAGTATACATAGGCGAATATGCATCCTGGGGTAACAACCTTATCAACGCGCTTTCGGAAGCCGCTTTTATGACCAGTGTTGAACGTAACGGCGATATTGTGCAAATGGCATCCTACGCGCCGCTGCTGGCCAACCTTAAACATACCTCCTGGAACCCCAACCTCATTTATTTTAATAACAAAACCCTGGTGCCTACAGTAAATTACTATGTTCAGCAATTATTCTCGGTTAACCAGGGCGATGCGTATATTCCCGGTATAGTATCATTTAACCGGCCCGGCGCCCCCGCCGACTCAACCCTGGCTGCCTCATGCGTGCAAAACAGCAAAACCGGCGATATTATTTTAAAAATAGTTAATGCCGGTCCGCAGGCTGTAACTGCCAGTGCAAATCTGTCTGGCCTGGGCGTGGTAGCCGCTAAGGCTGCAATTGATGTGCTGCAAGGCCAGCCTACTGACAAAAACACCATCGATCAACCCAAAAATATCGTGCCGTCACACGCTGAAATCAGTGTAGCGCAACTGGGCAGTTACGCCGTACCGCCTTATTCTTTAAGTGTGATACGCATCAGTTTAAAAGGAAATTAATGCCCATTTAGCCGCCCGTCGGCCGGTTATCTTCGTACCCGGCCGACGGGCGGTATTTGTTTCAATTGGTTAGGAACCAAAAGCTTTCGTTTTCCCCAAAGTGTCAGCAGGGCAGCTTCGGGCGAAAACGGGCAGAACGATGCCGGGCGGTGCGAGGGCAAAGGGAATTAGCTAATTTTGCGTAGGAGGCAAGAGCGGGCGGCGCAAAATTCGCCACCCGTGGTTCTGCCCGTTTTGCAGGGCAAAGGCCCCGTGCGGCAAAGAAGCATTCCTGCTGACTTGAATTTTGGTTACGTTGTTTCAAGTGGCCGTTGCACAACTTAGCCGCGAGAAAAAATACACGTTTTGTAGTCGTTTGACGTGCTGAGATTTCAATACAGACAACCTTGTTTCTATCAATTGTGAATATTTAAATCTCAGACGGTTGATCGGCAAGATTTCAAGCCTTGTAATTTATGCCCTTGGTTGTGCAACAGCCACTCAAGACAAAGTAACAGCCCTCCCGCGGCAAATGAGCGGGCCGATGTTTTCATTTACAACTGCATAACGTTAAAACCCAATACCCCGTTGTGCATAGTTCACGACCCTGTACAGTTCGGGATTGCTTCGTACCTCGCAATGACGGTTTATTTATAGATTTACCAATGATAAACCAATACACTAACATTTGATATTTTGACCAGGAAAGAAATTGATGCATTTATAATAGCTCATTTGCTGAAAAGAATACCAATTTCGGCGACTGAACAGGAGCATTTTTGCTCATTAATGACAGTTCGGAAAGTTTTGCCGAGACAGTATTTATTGCAGGAAGGAGATGTATGTAAGGATGAATTTTTTGTAGTGAAGGGGTTCCTCAGATCTTTTTTTATGGACGACAAGGGAAACCAGCATACCCTCAATTTTGCTATGGAGGATTGGTGGATTTCGGATACCAAAAGCTTTCTTCGGGAAACTCCTTCCTCCATAAATATTATCGCGCAGGAACTGTCTATCGTATTGCAGATCGACAAAAAGAGTATCGACCAGCTATATAAGGATTTCCCGGTTTTTGAAAGATTTTGGAGGATTTTGAACCAGAATTTTAATATAGCACAAAACGAACGGCTTTTGAGCGCCATTTCAATGGACGGCACTCAGCGGTACGAAGCACTGCGTAAAAAATACCCTGCTATTGAAAACCGCATGCCTCAAAAACATATAGCATCCTACCTGGGTATTACACCCGTATTTTTAAGCATGATCAGGAGAAACAGTTAATCCGTTCAACTATTTTAACGTTAAATATTAAAATAATTGAACACGGGATAATTTTTCTGTTTCCATATTTGACCTGTACAATTAACTAAACATAATACCAACGTTATGAAACTTGATCATGCCGCTTTACAGGTGAAAAATATGGATAGCGCGATAGCTTTTTATACCGAAAAATTAGGTTTCGGCTTAAATCACAGGGCCATAAACGAAGATGAGCAGGAGGAATATGCCTTTATTTCGTCTGGCGACGTTAGGATTGAACTGATAAAGGATTTAACTAACAATTATGAACCCGGACCTTTGAAAAAACCATACTGCCCCCACCTGTGTATGGAAGTTGCCGATATGAAAGCGGCCCTTACGAGCCTTGAATTAATGAATATTCAAATTTTAAAAGGTCCGTTAACTATCGAAAATGAAGAAACCTGGGTATATTTTTCGGATCCCGATCATAATGTACTTGAATATATTCAATGGTATAACAAAAAGTGAGTGGGTTGATGAGGCTTTGAAATACCGTGATATGAGAGATAAAATTTCGCGAAACTCTGAAGGGAAATGACGCGATGTCGTTTAGGACCAAACTTACGAAGTTTTTGAAACTTCGTAAGTTTTTGCAATCACGTCATTGCTTATAAAGCGATGAAATTACTTCTTCCACTCATTATCTACCAATCGCCAAATCCCCGTAGGGTTAGCATGCTGCAGGGCCAAAGGCAACAAACCATCCGGACAGTTTTGATAACATACCGGGCGTACCCAGCGTTTTACGGCATTAGTGCCTACCGCGGTAAAGCGGCTATCGGTTGTAGCCGGATAAGGGCCACCGTGCACCATACTGTGGCAAACTTCGACACCCGTTGGTACACCATTAAACAGGATGCGGCCGGCAACAGACGGCAGTAATTGCAGCAGACTTGCATGGGCTGCAAAATCCTCATCGGTACCCATCACCGTTGTGGTTAGCTGGCCCGATACTGATTTTAATACTTTGATCAGCTCCTGCTCATCTTTGCAGCTTACCATTAAAGAGTATGGACCAAAAACTTCTTCGTGCAATAAAGGGTTATCCAAAAATGTTTCGCCGCTAACCAAAGCAACGGTTGGCAGGGCCTCAATATCACTGGTCGCGATGGCCGATTGTTGTATCACTTTTACACCATCCTGCTCCAGGGCGGCATGGCTCTTTTTTTGGTATGCCGAATGGATACCGGCATGCAGCATTTTTGCAGGCTGCACGGCCTCAATACCTTTGCCCAGGCCATCCAGGAAGCTGTAAAGCCCGTCGCTTTCGATGGCTATCATCAGGCCGGGATTGGTGCAAAACTGGCCCATACCCAGGGTAATGGAACCGGCATATTGTGCGGCAAGGTTAGCCGCGTTTTTATATAATGTATCGGGTAAAAATATAACCGGATTTATGCTGCCCATCTCAGAAAATACCGGGATAGGGTTTTTGCGTTGCGAGGAATAATCATATAAAGCCTTGCCGCCTACGGTTGAGCCGGTAAAGCCCACGGCTGCTGTATCCGGTGCCTGAACTAAAGCCTTACCGCTCTCGAACGAAGTGCCATGCACATGCTGAAAAACAAACTGCGGCATATTGCTGCCTGCAATAGCTTTTTTGATGGCGCTGTATACCATTTCGGATGTTTCGGCATGTGCAGGGTGCGCTTTTACCACTACCGGGCAGCCCGCTGCCAAAGCGCTTGCGGTATCGCCACCCGCGGTTGAATAAGCGAAAGGGAAATTACTGGCGCCAAAAACAACCACCGGCCCCAGCGGGATCAGCATTTTGCGTAGATCGGGTTTGGGGAGCGGAGCCCTGTCCGGGATGGCGGTATCAATACTGGCTTCTACCCAGCTGCCTTCGCGCAGCATGGTTGCAAACATGCGCAGCTGACCTGTTGTACGTGCGCGTTCGCCGGCCAGGCGCGGAATTGGCAGGTTAGTTTCTTCGGATGCTTTTTGAAGTAAGACATCGCCCAAAGCTTCAATTTGGGTAGCGATAGCCTCCAGAAACAGGCTTTTTTCTTCGATGCTTGTTTTTTGGTAAGCCTCAAACGCTGCCTGCGATTGCAGCATTACCTGGTTTATTTCTTCAACGCTCGCTTCTTTAAAGTTATTTGCCATAGCAGATATTTGTTTGGATTAAGAACGGTTTGATCCGTTAATATGTTTAAGCAAATATATCTAAAGTGAGCCGAAAGCTGTGGGTATTTTCTATCTGGTAGTAACAGGATTTTGTCTTTTTTATAGCCCTTCCAGGTTGTGCCGAACTTGTTTTGGGCATCATAGCGTGCCGAAACAAGTTCGGCCATGACTTTAATCCTTAGCTTGCCTTGTTTTAATTAATATTTAATATATACTTGTTTTCGGTAAATTAAAGTTACCTTTAGGAAATTCCATCCCAAGCAAACACCGCATACCTTAAGCGTTGCCATTTTATAATACGGTGATAGTTAAGCTTTAACATAATATCAGCCTTTTACAGGCTGCAGTAACCGTAAAAAAAATTCATATGATAGTCGCTAAACAATCCATTGAAACCGAAACCCGCATGTATATGTACGACCTGCTGAACACTGCCAAAGAATTTGGCTTTAAGGCAGAGGACAGCTGGGAACTGAGCATGGTAACCAATACTGAAAGAATAAAGATCCAGAAAGATTATTATCCAACCATAGCCGCCAAAGTAGGGCCGGAGATTTTGTTGCAGGTGTTTCACACTATTAAAGCACGACTTAATCAGACGTTCCATAAAGAAGAACCCAGGAATGACGGACGTGGTGGGGCTGTAACCGAGGACCTTAATTACCTGGTTGCATTTAACCCTAAAAGACCGAGGACCTAATAAAGCATTACCCCTTTTGTGGTTTTAAAATAACCGATTGCGCTTCCTTTTTAAAATGAGGGGGCGCTTTTTTGTGAAATGGATTTTGCTGCTTTGTTAATGATATATTTGTGCAATGTTTAGTTGTAATTTATAATATGGTAGACAAAGCATTGAGTTTAAACGGCAGGATTTGGTTTGAAACGCCCGATGGTAAGTTATTAGGTCGTGGCCGGGTAGAGCTGCTGGAGCGCATACAGCAATCGGGTTCATTAAGACAGGCGGCTTTGCAAATGAAAATGTCGTACAGGCAGGCCTGGGAAATGATCAGTTATATGAATGAGCATTTTGAGTCGCCGGTGGTTATTTCGCACCGCGGCGGTAAGGGAGGTGGTAGCGCCGAGCTTACCGAAAAAGGCCTTAAAGCTATTGAACAGTTTAAATTGTTTCAGCAAAAGTTCCAGGAGTTTTTAAAAGAAAATAGTTCACTTATCCAGGTCTGATTGATCAAATAAGCGCAATTCCATAAACCGGTAAAACAAACCGGTTTGTTTTTTATTTATCGTTATATAAATAAAAGCATAACGAATTGTATCTTGCAGCCGCATGCATAAAAACTATTACTTATTATTATTGATGTTGTTAGCTTGCAGCTACCTGTTTGCGCAGGGCAGCAAAAAAGCAAAAGATACGGTTGCCAAAAAAAACGATACTGCACAGATAAAAAAGCAGGAGCTTAACGAGGTAGTGGTATCTGCATCACGCATCGGCGAAAGTATTTTACGGTCGCCGGTAAGTATCGAAAAAATAACTGCAGCTGATTTTAAACGGTCGGCAGCACCATCATTTTTTGATGCGCTGGAGAATGTAAAAGGTGTGCAACTGATAACCCCGAGCCTTGGTTTCCGGATAATTAACACCCGGGGTTTTGCCAATACCACCAACGTACGCTTTACCCAACTGGTTGATGGGGTTGATAACCAGGCACCGCATATAGGTGCGCCAATTGGCGATGCTATGGGCCCCAGCGACCTGGATATCGAAAGTGTGGAGATCATCCCCGGTACGGCTTCGGCTTTATATGGCCTCAATGCCATTAATGGCCTGGCTAATTTTATAACTAAAGATCCCTTTACCAGCCAGGGTATCAGCATTCAGCAAAAAACGGGCATCAACCACATTGGCGATTCTGAAACCTCGGCCAAATTATTTTCTGAAACCAGTTTCAGGCTGGCGAAAGCTATCTCCAAAAAGTTCGCCTTTAAAATAAACGGAACTTATACCACGGGCTACGATTGGATTGCCAATAACCGCACCGACCTGAATGCAGCTGCAAATGCCAAATTAGGCATTCCCGGCGGGCCGGATAATCCTGGCTACGACCCGGTAAATGGTTACGGAAATGAATCATCCGACAGGAAAACGGTTACCCTTGGAGGTAAGCAATACTCCATTGCCCGTACCGGTTATGCCGAAAAGGATGTAACCAGCTACAATTTGCACAACGTGAAAGTTGATGTGGGCCTGGCTTATAAAATAAATGATAACACCCGCCTTACCTATACTTATCGCTTTGCCGATTTGGATAACATTTACCAGCGTGCAAACCGTTTCAGGCTATCGGGCTACAATTTACAGCAACACGCGCTCGAACTAAAAAACAATATTTACCAGGTACGTGCTTATTGGACGGGCGAGAACACCGGCAAATCATACAACCTGCGTTCGGCCGCTGAGAATGAGGACCGTAACTATAAAGATGACAATACCTGGTATGCCGATTTTACCAAAGGCTTTAATACCGCAACAACCGGCGGAGCAACGGCACAGCAGGCTTTGCAGCAGGCCCGCCAGCTGGCAGATGCAGGCAGGTACCAACCCGGAACAGCAGCTTTTAAAGCAACGCTTGATAAGCTGGCCGACATCAATAACTGGGATGTTGGTTCGGCCCTGCGGGTAAGGGATGATATGTGGCATGTGGAAGGACAGGTTGATATCTCCAATGCTATTTCATCAACCTTTAAAAAAGAAACCGGGATCGATCTGTTAGCCGGCTTTGATCACCGTACCTACATCATTCACCCGGATGGTAACTACTTTATTAATTATGTGAAGGGTAAAGAGTACAGCAATATTGATTACAGCAAAACCGGTAGTTTTGTACAGGTTGTCAAAGAATTTTTTGATCATGAACTAAAACTATCGGCCACCCTGCGCGCCGACAGGAACGATTATTTCAGCCTGAAATTAAACCCACGCTTTACCGCGGTTTATTCGCCTGTACCCGAACAAAATTTCAGGGTATCGTACCAGAGCGGCTACCGTTTCCCCAGCATTTTTGAAGCCTTCTCCAATGTAAATAGCGGTGGGGTAAAACGGGTAGGTGGTTTAAGGGTGGTATCGAGCGGGGTTTTTGAAAACTCATATATCCGTACCTCTATCGATGCTTTCCAGGCGGCTGTAAAAAATGATTTCAATGCGGGGAGCACTACTAGTGCCGCTATTGAAAAGGAAAAAGGTTTGCTTAAGAAAAACACCTACACTTATTTGCAACCCGAGCATATCAATTCGTTTGAGGCAGGCTATAAATCTCTGTTTTTTGAGGGCGATTTAAGTGTGGATGCTGATTTTTACTACAACAGGTATAACAATTTCATCGGGCAGATTGAGATTAACGTACCTAATACCCAAAAAACAGATTCCATCCCGTATTACCTTAACGACAAAACCAAACAAGCCCGCTACCGCGCCTGGACAAACTCGCAGAGTACCGTTTACAACATTGGCGGAAGTTTGGGCTTGCAGTATAAAATATGGCAAAAGTTTATCCTGTCGGGCAATGTATCTTACGCCAAACTACAACGTACGGCCAATGAGGATGCTTTGGAGGATGGCTTTAATACCCCGCAATGGATCACTAATTATTCATTCGGGGGTAACCGGGTAATAGGCAATTTTGGGTTTAATGCAACTTACAAATGGCAAAGCGGTTTTTACTGGCAGTCGTTTTTAGTTAATGGTAATGTGCAGGCTTACGGTACTATTGATGCGCAGGTTAATTACGATTTCCTGAAAACGGGGCTTAACGTTAAAATTGGGGCAAGTAATCTGACCAATAAATACTATTACTCCTTTTTAGGCGGACCAGCCATAGGCGGTTTTTATTATACCACGCTCACACTTAATATAAAGTAAATTCCTGATAAAAAAATAGCCTGCCCGGTAAACACGGGCAGGCTATTTCTGTACAAGGGACGGCTTAGATCACGTTGATCTCAACGTTGATGTTGCCCCGTGTAGCTTTAGAATACGGACATGTCTGGTGAGCTGCATCTGCCAGGGCCTGGGCAATTTCACGTTCTATACCTGGCAGGCTTATGTTAAGGCGAGCCTGGAGGGAGTAAGCATCGCCGGTTAAAACCAAATCTACTTCGGTGTCAACAGCCCCGTCGGCGGGGAACCTTACTTTCATTTTACCAGCTGCAATTTTCATTGCGCCAATAAAACAGGCCGACCAGCCAGCGGCAAACAATTGCTCTGGATTGGTGCCGCCGCCCTGGGTGCCGGGAACAGAAAGCTTAATGTCCAAC
The DNA here is from genome assembly GCF_056400605.1 of Mucilaginibacter sp. P5_A4. Taxonomy (NCBI): domain Bacteria; kingdom Pseudomonadati; phylum Bacteroidota; class Sphingobacteriia; order Sphingobacteriales; family Sphingobacteriaceae; genus Mucilaginibacter; species Mucilaginibacter sp. P5_A4. The sequence continues at coordinate 24,558 of NZ_JBFUKX010000011.1, forward strand.
CTGTCATCAGAGCTGCGTGACGAGCCGCCATCGCGGCCACCAGTAGTGTGGGTTTTACCTGTGTATAATACTTTTTCGGTTTTGGTTTCGGCGATTGCGGAGGCATCTCCTATTTTGTTATTTTCCATTGTTTTATTTTTTAAATTGTTTTTATTGTTAATCAAAAGTACAGCTGTATTGCCTTGGCGCCTATCACCAAATGGCTTAAGACGGCCAAATTGAACCTGAGTTAGACATTTTTAAAGCTGGATTATACATCCTGGTTAATGCAAAGATTTGAACGTCGCGCGGAGTTCTTGTTCTTCCTTTTTACCACGCCCGATCATCCGGCAATCCTGTGGGTTACTTTCAAAAGGAGCGCTTGCAAGAAACGACATTGACAGTAACGATATCAGGCCGATAATTAACCTGTTTTGACCGTATTTGCTAAGTGTGTTCATGATGCTTATTATTTTGCTGTACCTGTTGCGTTGTTGAAACTGGCCCTGGCGGCGGATAAAATTTCGCCGCTGGTTTGGTCTTGTATCAGCCCTAATACTTCCCAGTTTTGAGCGTTGAACTCTTTTGGTAATATAAGGGTACTACTGCCGGTTCCCGTGGCATCAAGCGCGGTACGGTGTATTTTGCGGACTATTTGTACATGAGATAGTGTGTGACCGGCGTTTTCACCACGTTCTACTTTGCTTTGTGCGGCTTTTTGTACGATTGCTACAAGTAAACTAATATCCTTAAGGCCCTTGTCTGACTGATATTGTATTATAAGCTTTTCTCCCTCCTGGCGAGCCTGGAGTGCCAGGCTTGCAGAAGGCTTAATTGCCAGCTGATTCGAGATAGCATTGCGAAGCGCCGGCTCATCCGAGCCTACAAATTCTGCCGTTCCGTTTACAACAACCTGTGGTGTATAAACCTGGGCGCTAAGCCACTGCCCGTATTGCATCTGCCTTTTCGAAAAATCGGCGCTGCTAAAAACATCTTTCCAGCCCAGGCGGTTCCAATAATCTACGTGGTAAGCCAGTAAATAAACAGCTTTGCCTTGTGCTTCCTGCTGTATTTTGGCCAGCAGCTCATCTGCAGGCGGGCAGCTTGAACAGCCTTCTGATGTAAACAGCTCCAATACCGCGAAACCATTTCCGGCAGTTTTTGCCGCATTTTTTTTAACAGGGATTTTATCCTCACCCATAAAGGCCATGATGGATAAGGCACTGATAATAAATCCTGTGGTAATTGCTAAAATTCTGATAGATTTCATTTTCTTTTTGATTTGTACCGCAAAACTATTTTGAAGGCGGGCGCTCGGTTAGCTCAAACTGGTCTGGTTGGACATAATCCCCGGGGAGTCGGGTAAATCGGGTGCTGAAGCGGACAATCATACCCGTCATGAATCCGGCTCGGAAACACGCGGCAAGAGAGGCTCAAATAGGCCAGGGATGTGCAGCTACTGGGGTATGGGTTTTAGAAGGGAATACCATGACTCGTCGACAATATTGCCGGGTTTCTTATTTTATAAGAAACCTCATAGGCTTAATTAAGATATTGAACCTAAGGAGTACAAGTGCATCTCCCTTAATATCCGATAAGACAGATAAGGATAGTAACACCATCAGATTAGTTTAGGTTTGATAAGCCATTATACCCGCAAATTCCGGAACCCATGCTGTTATTCAATTTTCCTGGAAAAGAGAATTGTTGGTTGTTTATAAAATTCTAAATGGATACCAAAGACATGATGCAAAAACAAATTAAGCTCCTCCTTCTGCTATGCCTGCTCAACACACATTATTTATATGCTAAAACAATAGCGGGGACTTTACCCGTTAAGTTAGCCTGCGAATTAATGCCCGATCCATTAGGTATTGACATAAAAAATCCCGGCTTGAGCTATGTTTTAAAATCATTTCAAAAAAACCAGAGGGACGTACATCAAACCGCCTATCAAATATTGGTATCCAGCACTCCTGGTTTCAAAAAAGGGGGTGATTTATGGGACTCAAAAAAAGTGATGAGCGATCAAATGGCATACATCCAGTACAAAGGTAAAGCGTTAATATCCGGGCAGAAATACTGGTGGAAGGTAAGAATTTGGGATCAGGCTGGTCACCAATCTTCCTGGAGCAAAACGGCAAACTGGACTATGGGCATTCTCAACCCAAATGATTGGAAAGCCAGCTGGATAAGCGCACCTGGCGCAGAAAAATATGCCTTAAGCCCGGTTGGTTTTAAATCTGCAGATGCTCAATCAGCGGGTGTAAATAAATGGGTCCAGGTTGATCTGGGTAAGTCTTCCTCCTTTTCTGAAGTAATGTTGTATCCCATGTTTTTCGCTGATCAGGCGGGTTATGCTTTCCCCGTGAGATATAAAGTATCAGCTTCTGATGAACCATCCTTTAAAACAGAAACCCTTATAGCCGATTTTACCCGGCAGGATTTTAAGAATCCCCGTTTTTCCCCGGTTCATCTTCCAACAAAAGATATCACCGGGAGGTATGTACGCGTTACTGCAACCCAGCTTGCTCAAAAGGAAACCGGTTATTCCTTTGCTTTAAGACAAATTGAAGTGCTTTCAGGAGGGAAGAACATAGCTGCCGGTAAACCGGTAGCTGCCCTGGACAGTGATGACAGTAATGGATTTTCCAAAATAAACCTTACAGACCGGGTTAGCGATTATAAAGATTTCCCCAATTACTCCTCCATGCTTTTGCGGAAAGAATTCAGCGTGAAGCCGGCCCTTGTTCGGGCAACCATCAATATAAGTGGCCTTTCGGCATATGAACTGACTATTAACGGCCATAAAATTGGTGATTACCTGCTTACACCGGGATGGACAGATTATCGTAAAACAATTTTGTACGATACCTACGATGTTACCCAGCAGCTAAAAAAAGGCGACAATGCTATTGGCATTATGTTGGGTAACAGCGTTTATAATATACAGCCGGATACAACAAGGTATGTGAAGTTTCTGACAACATTTGGCCCTGCCAAGGCTATAGCACAGCTAAAGCTGGAATATGCTGATGGTTATGCCGAGACCGTGATAACAGATAAAAGTTGGAAAGCATCGCCCGGACCTGTAACTTATTCGAACTTATACGGCGGTGAAGATTTCAATGCAAATCTTGAACCACATGGATGGAGTAACGCAGGTTTTATAGCAGGCAAACACTGGGTGCCTGCTTTGGAAACTTCCGGTCCGGGTGGGGCATTAAAAGGCCTTTCTGCAGCTTCGCCTCCTGTAAAAGCTATTGACTCTATCTCCCCCGTTAAAATAAACAAGATCAACGACCATGTCTGGATCTATGACTTTGGTCAGAATGCCTCCATGATGCCGGCACTCCGGGTTAGCGGGCAAAAAGGATCACGGGTTCGTATGATACCATCAGAGCTGCTTGGAGAAAATGGCCTGGTTGACAGGCGTTCTGCAACACAGGATGGGGTAAGGCCCGCTTGGTGGGAATATACGCTGGCAGGAACGGGAGATGAAAAATACTTTCCTAAATATTTTTACCAGGGAGCCCGTTACCTCCAGGTGGAATTGTACGCCCTGGAACAGGGCGGGAATTTGCCAAAAGTTGGGCAGTTAACCGACGTGATTGTTCACTCATCATCCAGGCCGGTAGGCAATTTTGAATGCTCCAATACATTATTCAATAAAATTTACAGCCTGGTACGCTGGGCACAGCGCAGCAACATGATGAGCCTGATGACTGATTGTCCACAGCGTGAAAAAATGGGCTGGCTGGAAGAGAATCACCTCAACGGTCCTGCGTTAAGGTATAATTATGATATGGCCTTGTTATTCAGAAAAACGATGAATGATATGGCGGATGCGCAACTGGAGAACGGTTTTGTGCCGAACATTGCCCCTGAATATTTTATAGCAGGTTCCCCATCGTTAACCAACGGGATGAGGAATTCACCGGAGTGGGGAAGCTCCTTTATCATTGTGCCGTGGCAGCAATACCTGTTCTCGGGTGATGTGTCATTGTTAGAGCGGTACTATGACCGCATGAAGCGATACGTTGAATTTTTGTCCAAAGAATCTGTTAATAATATCATACACACTGGCTTGGGCGATTGGTATGATATCGGCCCGAAAGAACCCTGGGGTTCACAACTTACACCGGTATCATATACCGGGACGGCAATATATTATTATGATAACTGGATCATGTATAATGTCGCTAAAAAACTGAATAAAACTGCAGATGCCGGACTATTTAAAAATGCATCGGAGCAGATTCGTATGGCTTTTAATAGGGAGTTTTACAAGCAGGCAACCGGAACCTATTCAACCGGTTCGCAGGCCACCAGCGCCATGGCTCTTTTCTTTAATTTCACTGAACCGGAAAACCGCGAAAACTTGCTGAATAAGCTGGTTGACGATATTCACAATCATCAGGATAGTTTTACAACAGGGGAGGTTGCTTACCGTTTTCTGCTTCGCGCATTAGCCGATAATGGTCGTTCGGATGTGGTTTATGCTATGAATAATCAATCTGATAAACCGGGTTATGGTTACCAGATTAAGATGGGAGCCACCAGCCTTACCGAAAAATGGGATGCAGGAGTAGGTAATTTTGGCTCACAAAATCATTTTATGTCCGGGCAGATTAATGAATGGTTTTTCAATAACCTGGTAGGGATCAGCCCGGCAGAAGATGGCCCCGGTTTCCGGAAATTTGTAATCAAACCAGATTTTATAAATGATTTGAATTGGGTGAGAGGTAGTTTTACTTCTATAAGCGGAGATATCAGCGTAGCGTGGAAAAGGATTGCCGGCCATTTAGAGCTGGATGTAATTGTCCCGGAAAATACCCATGCGCTATTATACCTGCCAGCTTCGGAACCAAGGCAGGTTTTTGAAAGCAATAAACCTGTATCTGAATCTGTTGGTGTCAAATTTTCCAAATCAGAAGATAACAAATTAGCTTACGATCTAACTTCTGGTAAATATCACTTTGTGGTTAAAAATAATTAATAAACCTTCTATACCGTATTGCCTGATTATAAATAATTTTAAGCGTTAACCTATTTTAATCTGAACGGATACTCCTGAAAAAGCGAACACTATGAGCTTTATAAAAAACGCTGTAAATAATTTATTTACGGCGCTTTTTTTAAAATAGAATGTACCTGGCGGAGAGCTATGGATTTGTTTGCCTCTTAAACCGTTTTAATATTCAATATGTATGCGGATTTTATTTATTACTCATCGAAATACCCAACACTTTTAATCTACTTTGGTATTGCTACAAATGCTATGTTCAAAGGCAGTCAATATTGTGCTATTTATCAATTTAAAGTGCATAAGATAATCTTTTGATCTCTGATTCGAGCCCAGGTCGACGCCACAATTAAAGACCTGTAGTTCATGCTTTATTTTTTATAAGCCCGTCTGCGCCTCAGGAAATGACTGCTACCTGGCCTTCAAATAGATTCATATATTTCGTTTATCGTTGTTAATATTCAGTCATTGCGGCAAACCTATTCTGGCTTTTTCCCCCTGGCTTTCTTGCCAATACATGTGAGTTACTATCAGCCATCCTATTCAACTACCACCCGTACACGTGCAAGGTTTTGGATACGGGTAAAAAGATTTGTGACGTTACCTTGCCGCTGTGACACACCCTTCAATGTAACGAAATAAGTTCCCGGCCTGGGAAACGTATAGGTGGACTTCAGTGTTACACGTGAACCTGTTTTATTAGTTGGTGTAAGCGTGCCTTTAACCGGGAAGGTGCCATTCCCCTCAAAATCCCACGCTGCTGCTATCACTTTGCCGGCGTGCGGAGGCACTTCAATTGTGCCATTAAAAGCAACTGGCTCACCCGGCTTCACTTCGGCCCGGTCGGTGCCGTTGGCCTGCAACGTTACAACCGGCTGTATACCTTTGCGCTCCCCTGCAGAAGCGGGTACAACAACTTGCCCATCCACTATTTTATAATTTGTAGTTGCTGCAGGGGCAAGTCCTTTTTCCACCCAGGCACTTAAATCAAGCAGGGCCTGGTGTAACACAGCGACGTAGCCGACAACGTGGGTTGGAGCATCGGGATTTGATAAGTCGCCGTGATTGGCATGGTCAGTAAACCATAGCCGGAAGTTGTTATCCAGGCTGGCGCCCATGTTTTCCTGCAGTTTGGTCCGGTACCAGTCCGCTTGCCAGGGGAAAGCTTCGCTGTCCCACAACGATTCCACCAAAATCATCTTGCCCTTGAATTTGCCCTTGGGCAGCACTCCGGAAGCAGATTGGGTAAATATTGGCCCCAGCAAAACGGGACGTTGCGGATATATTGGCTTGCCGGCAGAATCACGGAACTGATCCCATACATAATATTCTTTACCCGGCACCTGGTGACGATGATAAGTTTGTACCGCGAGAAAATTCGAATTATCTACTTGCACAGTGTCTCCTGGCTTTACCCGGGCAAGCAAAGTGGGGCTGTTGGTAGGGCTAAGAACAACTTTATCATTCGCGGTTTTGATCAATTGCAAAACCTGACCGGCAGCTGCTCCACTTTTTATGATTAAATCCCCACCGATAAAATTAACATCAGGCAGTATGTCCTCCAACTGAAATGCAACAGGCATTGTTCCTTCCTTTTCACCCATGCTCTTCCAGGCAGCATCGGCAGTCCCTTTTTCCTGAGCTGAAAGTGAGTCGGTTAATCCTAACTTGACAGCTTCGTCACTTGTTACCCCTGATTTTATCTTACTTACTTTTTGTATTCGTGCCTTTAACAGAGATGCGGGTGGATTAGCCCCCAGGTAGCCGGGAACGTGCCAGAAATCCTCCTTGAAATACTTTGAATCAAACCTGACTATACTCTGGTAAAGAACTAAAAAACCGTGAACGCCCATTGTTTTATACGCGAACCAGGCCTTTGGCGGAAAACCCATTTTGGTTGCCTCTTGCAGTGCTCCCTTTTCTTCGGCGTTGAGCCCGGCGTCTACAGCCACCCTGCTTCCAGGTTCCAATGCATCTACAATGCCTGGAAGTTTGTCGTGTAGTATCCGCATCGCGTTCATGCGCACGGTGAAGACGTTGGGGATAGCCACAGGCGAACCCATAACAAACGGAACAACTCCGTCCCATACACCTTCGGTGTTTTCAACGCTGCCAAGTGTACGATAAGCACCGCCACTACCACCAAAACCATAACCGTACGGCCGTTTTCCGTTGCCATAAACTTTGGTTGCAACCACCCCTGAAAATTGAGCTGAAGCTGCATTGGCACGGTAAGCGCTGATGGTAGGGTCGGCATTAAATTTAGGCTTAGAAAAATCAATTTTTCCGCCGCCATTCGTCTCTATAAAATACGCACCGCTGGCACCGGAAAAGCTTATCATGTCATCCTCTCCCTTTGCATTTTGTGCAAGATTTTCATTGTCCGGGAAAGGAGTAAAGTATTGAAAAAACCTTCCTTGATACTGTTCTTTTGGCGGAAAGTAAAAAGAGAAACGGGTTTCAGTTCCCTTGAAGCCTCCGTGAACATAACGGTGGCGTATAGGTTTATCCCGCCATTCATCCAAATCCACAAAGGGCTGCTTGAAAAGCGAATCTTTTGTTTTGAAATTTTTAGCAAGTTCCTGGCTTAACTGTGGCAAATTGTTTTGAGCCTTAACAACAGAAGAATAGGTAAGTGCCAGACAAAATAATAGTTTATAAAAATTTATATATCGCATACACAATGATTTTTATTGGTTTACTTTTTAATTATCATTATTTCTCATCGGAAATTCCACAATCCAATAACAATGAAATTTGCCCAATCGGAAAACCGGAGCATTCATTAGTAAATTGCACCATTTTACCTTTGCTTAGTACCATCCCAAAATCTTAATAATTGAAAACTTAAAAAAATACTCCTTTTGCCATTTTTGATACACTATTTACATCCCTTAACTTAAAGAAGAACTATGGTTATCCATGCAAATCACTCTGTCCTATTTGTTACGAATCCGAAAGTCTCTTTTAATTTTTTCCGGGATCGTCGGGACTTCGGGCAGGCAAGCACATCAATAGATATTCGTTACTTTGATCGCGCCCCTGTTCACCTGGCAACCTTGTATTATGATGGCATAATTATTTTATATTTGAATAACGTATTCGAATAGCCACTTATAACACCTGCTTGTTCCGTTTTCAATGAAGAAAGTTTTTAAAGAGCTCGCTCAGCCAATTGACGTCAGTTTTATTGTAAAACAAGAGATTGCGACACAATTTTCCGACCGGTTTCATTTTCATAATGGTTACGAATTTATCTATATTATACACGGACGGGGGAAATTTTATGGCGGCAATATGGTAATGAATTTTACCGAAGGGGATGTCTATTTTTTCGGTCCGATGTTTCCCCATTGTTTTGTAGTAGAACGATCCTCTGTGCTCAGACGTGAAGAAGCTCACGCGATTATTATTCAGTTTAAACACGACTTCTTAGGCAGAGATGTTTTTGAAAAACCTGAATTTCATAAGGTGAAAAAGTTATTGCAGATTGTTCAGTCATCCGGGTTTAAGTTCACTTCACCGAACAAAGCTACAGAGGGATTATTTACTGAATTAACCAAACCCGGATTGAAACCGATTTTGCTTTTACTGGATCTGTTAGACCGTATAACACTGCTCCCAGATAATGAGGTAAAGATGTTGCCTCTCGGGCCTTATGGGACAATTGAAAGGCAACATGGTTTCTCAAAACTGAACGACGTTTACCGGTATGTGTTGGAGAATTTCAAAGAGGAAGTAAGTTTCCAAAAAGCAGCCGCATTTGTATTCATGAACGAAGCCGCCTTTTGCCGCTATTTCAAAAGGCAGGCAGGAAAAACGTTCTCTCAATTTGTTAATCAAGTGCGGGTTATTCATGCCACCTCCCTTTTACACGATAACAACCAAAGCGTCGCCAAAATATGCTATGAATGTGGATTCAACAATCTATCCAATTTCAATCGACAATTCAAAATAATTACCGGCCAATCACCCCTTGTTTATCGAAAACAATGTAACAAATCATAATTATCAGGATAGATAATCAGCTCTTCGGCTATTTATAGGGATTTGATGAATAAATAAGCGATTTGCTTTAAAATACAAAAAGCCTGCAATCATTTGATTCGCAGGCTTTTTGTGTACTTTCATATTGATCCCAGCGGAGAGGGAGGGATTCGAACCCTCGATACCCTTTTGAAGTATACACACTTTCCAGGCGTGCTCTTTCGACCACTCAGACACCTCTCCGGTTTGTTAAATGGATTGCAAAGGTAAAATATTATTGCATTCGCCGGTAATAAAAAAGCGGGTCCTTTTTACAGGGCCCGCTCGCACGAAAACTTTAACTCAACTTAAAAATTATGGCATTCGTTTATATTGACAATAGGTAAGACCAAAGGTTTAATTAACGTAAAAAATATTTCGTGCCAATGCAGATAAACAATTTTAGCTTATGTTTGCCTCATATTGCCACAAGGCAGTTTTACACTATAAAGCTTGTTTAGTTTAAATGCTGAGCATCAACGACATTAAAAAACCTATCGCTGCTGATATCGATGCGTTTGAGGAGAAGTTTAAGTCTTCTATGCAAAGCTCAGTACCATTGCTTGATCGTATTACCCATTACATTGTTAAACGTAAGGGCAAGCAGATCAGGCCTATGTTCGTGTTTTTCGCGGCCAAAATTTGTGGTGGCATTAATGAGTCGACCCACCGGGGGGCTGCACTTGTAGAGCTGCTGCACACCGCGTCATTGGTACATGATGATGTGGTTGATAACTCCTATCAGCGCCGCGGCTTTTTTTCCATTAATGCTTTATGGAAAAATAAAATAGCTGTTTTGGTAGGCGACTACCTCCTGTCGAAGGGATTGCTGCTTTCTATCGAAAATAATGATTTCCAGTTGCTTAGAATTGTGTCAGACGCAGTGAAGCAAATGAGCGAAGGTGAGCTGATGCAGATAGAAAAAGTTCGCCGGATGGATATTGGCGAACCGGTTTACTACGAGGTGATCCGTCAAAAGACGGCATCACTTATTGCTTCCTGCTGTGCCTGTGGGGCTTCATCTGCGGGGGCAAGTGATGAAGTTGTTGAGAAAATGCGTTTGTTTGGTGAAAAAATAGGTATAGCTTTCCAGATCAAAGATGATATGTTTGATTTTGGTACTGATGATGTGGGTAAACCCCTTGGCATTGATATCAAGGAAAAGAAAGTTACGCTGCCGCTGATCTACTCGTTGGCAAATACTACGTCTTCCGAAAAGAAAAGAATCATCAATCTGGTTAAGAACCATAATGATGAGCCGGATAAAATTGCCCAGATCATTAAATTTGTGAACGAAACCGGTGGTCTGCAATACGCAGAAACCCAAATGAAAAAATACCAGGACGAGGCTTTTGCCATACTGAACACCTTTCCCGATAGTGATTCGCACAAAGCATTGGAGCAACTGGTACGTTTTACAACCGAACGGAATACATAAAACCTCGTTTAACACCTTATTTAAAATTTATTTGAGCATCTCCGTTGATCTCTGTTAACTTTATCATGTACTAACAGGATTAAACGTATGGCAACAGATCATAAACAAGTTCCTTCACTTTTTGAGTGGGCGGGTGGAATGACAGCATTCGAAACACTTTTTGATAAGTTTTACAACAAAGTTTTGGTCGATGAATTGTTGGAGCCCGTATTTAAACATATGTCGGCGCAGCACAGGCTACATGTGGCACACTTTGTAGCCGAAGTTTTGGGCGGGCCCAAAATATACAGCGAAGAGGAAGGAAGTCATTTTATTATGATAAGCAAACACCTGCAGAAATACCTCACCGAGGCACACCGTAAACGCTGGATGGAACTATTGCTGCAAACCGCCGATGAGCTTTTGCTGCCGGATGACCCTGAATTTCGTTCAGCATTTTTGGCATACCTGGAGTGGGGTACCCGTATTGCTGTAATTAATTCAAAAATGGATGAAACAACTGAGACAATTGATGCGCCAATGCCGAAATGGGGCTGGGGCGTGGTTGGAGGGCCATACCTGGGTGATAAATAACCGCTTCTTAACTTCCCGAAACTTCTTAACTTCGTAAATGCATTCCTTTTTTCTCAACTTTCCAAAGATCACGATCTTCGATATAGTGGATGTGGTTTTGGTTGCCTTTATCATTTACCAACTTTATAACCTCATCAGGGGCACCATAGCCGCCAATATTTTTATTGGGTTTGCCGTGATATTTGCCATGAACCTGGTAGTTAACCAGTTGCATATGAAGCTGCTTACTGCTATACTGGGCAAATTTGTTGATGTAGGGATCATAGCCGTTATTGTGGTTTTTCAGCAAGAGGTACGGCGTTTTTTGCTGCTTGTGGGTAAAAATGCGTCGCTGCAGCGCAATAAGGCCTGGTGGCAGTATTTCTTTGGTAAAAAGGAAGTTGAAAAAAATAATTATGCCCGCATAAAACCAATTATTGATGCCTGTAAAAGCATGAAGCAAACGCGTACCGGGGCGCTCATTGTGTTTGCAAAGTATTATGATGAGCAGTTTTACCAAAATAGCTGCGAGGTGGTTGAAGCCAAAATCTCTAAACGGCTGCTGGAAAGCATCTTTCAAAAAACAAGTCCATTACATGATGGGGCTGTTGTAATATCTGAGAATAAGATTAAATCTGCAAGCTGCATTTTGCCGCTTACCGAAAAAACCGATCTGCCGGCACAGTTTGGACTACGTCACCGTGCAGGAATCGGTGTAACAGAGGCTAACGAGGCGACAGCCATTATCATATCCGAAGAAACAGGCGAAATATCATATGCCAAACAGGGGCGTGTAAAAATGAATATCAGCTTTGCCGAGCTGGAAAAAGTTTTGAATAAGGACTTTTAGGATAGATACAAAAACAGCATTAAAAAAGTAATTTAACATTTGTTATTAAAAACATAGCCGCAATAACTGCGTTAATTGACAAACCTTTACCGGGGCTAACCGATTAACCATATCCGGTGGCGGTAAAATGGTAGATTTTATTATTTTTGTGAAAAATTTAAACCGATGAGCGAACTCATTAAAAAACAAGTAACTGAAGCAAAGGCGTCTATGGATAAGGCCATTGATCATGCCGATAGCGAATTAAATAAAATACGCGCCGGTAAAGCCAATCCATCTATGCTGGATGATGTGATGGTTGACTATTACGGTTCACCAACTCCACTAGGCCAGGTTGGCAGTGTAAATACTCCTGATGCACGTACTATTATAGTACAGCCCTGGGAGAAATCATTACTACCGCTTATCGAAAAAGCCATTAAAGAAGCCAATCTTGGTATTAACCCCCAAAATGATGGGATCATTATCCGCATAAACGTTCCGCCTTTAACTGAAGAACGCCGCCGCGACCTGGTAAAAAAAGCAAAGGCCGAAGCCGAAACCGGTAAAATAGCTGTTCGTAACATCCGCAAAGATGCCAACGAAAAGATTAAGAAATTAAAAACCGAAGGTGTATCTGAAGATGAGATAAAAGTAGGCGAGGCCGAAATTCAAAAACTGACCGACGCCTATATTATCAAGGTTGATCAGCTTTCAGATGCTAAAGAAAAAGATATCATGACGGTTTAATATTAACCTTATGTCAAATTAAAAGGGAATGAGCTACATAGCCATTCCCTTTTTTTATTTTTACTGCCGAAACATGAATATATTACTTTCCTATTTGAAAAAACACCGCTGGATAGTGGTTATGGCGCTTTTTCTTGCTGCCATGAATATTGGGTTTTCATTGCTTGATCCATGGATAACCGGCCGTATTGTTGATCGTGTTATTGAGAAACGCAGCAGTCTTCAATATGAAGAATACCTGCACCAGGTATTGTTGCTTGTTGGCGCAGCTATTGGCGTGGCCATGGTATCTCGCATTGCAAAAAACTTCCAGGATTATTTTACCAATATTATTACTCAAAAGGTGGGTGCCGAAATGTACGCCGATGGTCTGCGTCATTCGCTTGAATTACCTTACCAGGTTTTTGAAGATCAGCGCAGCGGCGAAACCCTGGGCATATTACAAAAGGTTCGGTTGGATTGTGAAAAGTTTATTACCGCCTTTATCAGCATATTGTTTGTATCACTTATCGGGATGGTATTTGTTATTGTGTACTCGGTAAGTGTTAGTTACCAGGTAACGCTGGTATATTTTGCAGCGATACCCATCATCACTTTTGTGAGCATGGCCATGAGCCGGAAGATAAAAACCATCCAGAAAAAGATTGTCTCAGAAACTACAGCCCTTGCCGGATCGACTACCGAATCATTAAGGAATATTGAACTGGTAAAAAGTCTCGGCCTTGCCAAGCAGGAAATCGAAAGACTGAATAACACCACTTATAAGATCCTTGATCTGGAGCTTAAGAAAGTAAAATACGTGCGTAGTATGAGCTTTGTACAGGGTACAACGGTAAACTTTGTACGCAGTGTAATGGTGGTTGTACTATTGATGCTCATATTCAAAACCACCATATCGCCAGGACAATATTTTAGCTTTTTATTTTACTCATTCTTTTTGTTTAACCCCTTGCAGGAGTTAGGCAATGTGATCCTGTCCTGGCGCGAAGCGGAAGTATCCCTGGGCAACTTTAAGGGGATTTTGAGTACGCCTATTGACAAAAAACCTGAGAAGCCGGTATTACTCGAAAAAGTGAATACCTTAACTTTCAGTAATGTTACCTTTAAGCACTTAACTGCCAATCGCAACGCGCTAAACCACATCAGCTTTGAAACCAATACCGGCGAAACTATTGCCTTTGTTGGTCCTTCAGGCTCCGGGAAAACTACACTGGTAAAATTACTGGTAGGCTTATATCAACCATTGGAAGGGGATATTTTATACAACAATATTTTAAGTAAGGAGATCGACCTTGACCAATTGCGCGAAAAGATAGGTTTTGTTACACAGGATACACAGTTATTCTCGGGTACCATTCGTGAGAACCTGCTGTTTGTGCGTCCCAATGCTACCGACGAGGAGTGCATGAACGTATTACAGCGTGCGGCCTGCCAAACCTTGCTGGCCAGGGCTGATAAAGGCCTGAGCACCGTAATTGGTGAAGGTGGTGTAAAAGTATCCGGCGGCGAGAAACAACGCCTTTCCATAGCCCGTGCGCTGTTGCGTAAGCCGGATATCCTGGTGTTTGATGAAGCTACGTCGTCATTAGATTCCATAACCGAAGAAGAGATCACCGAAACCATCCGCAACGTATCCGAACTGGAAAACCATGTTACTATCCTGATAGCCCATCGCCTGTCAACCATTATGCACGCTGATTGCATTTATGTGCTCGAAAAAGGTCGTATAATTGAACAGGGAAGGCATCTTGACCTTATAACTCAGAAAGGCCTTTACTATGCCATGTGGCGCCAGCAAATAGGCGAGAAGCTTACCGTGGAGGTAGAGTAGGGTGCGGATTTCAGATGTGTAAATTTCAGATGTGCAAATTTTGAATCAAGCGACAAGACGTTACCATCACCTTATTGCAAGTATAAAATTTAGCAAAACGCCCAACGGAAATAACGTTTGAAAGATTTGACATCCTGAGTAACCTTTATTTGCTTGCAAATAATCGCATTGAAAATGACATTTTTTCAATATTGATAATCAGCAAGTTACAGATTTGTCATTGGCGACGCAGTGAAGGATCTATTCGCAGACTTTACCGGGCGAAGAAGCATGGCAAACAATAGATCCTTTACTGCGTTCAGGATGACAAGAAAGTTTTTCTTGGAAAAAACCTCGTGCTCATGTCCAAGAACTAACCACCATAGTTTCCCCTTCAGGGGGTTAGGGAGCTAAACATTCTTATCATCAATGATCTTAAAAAACTCATCCCTGTAGGTGTCGCCTACCGGGATAATCTTTTCCCCTATCTGGATGCGGCTGCGTTCGATGCTGTCAATTTTGTTTAAGGCTACGATGTATGATTTATGTACCCTTACAAAATGCTTTTCGGGCAGGGCGTCTTCCATCTTTTTCATCCCCTGCAGCGTAATGATGCGCTCGGCAGGGGTAAATATGGATATGTAATCCTTCAGGCCTTCAATAAACAAAATATCGTGCAGGTAAACCTTTTGTATTTTATGCTCGGTTTTTACGAAGATAAAGTCTGTCGAAAAATCATCCTGTTGCGCGGGCTCCGACTGGATAACGGTTTTGGTAACCGGCTGTATAATAGTTTGCGCTTTTTGTACCGACTTAAAAAACCTGTCAAAAGCTATTGGTTTTAATAGGTAATCAACCACATCCAATTCGTATCCTTCAAGCGCGTATTGCGGGTATGCGGTTGTTAATATCACTTTGGCCTTGCCATTGGCAATTTTTAAAAACTGTATGCCGGTAAGCTCCGGCATTTGCACATCTAAAAACACCAGGTCGATATTGCCTGCCTGTACCAGTGTAAGGGCCTCAATAGGATTGGTTGTGGCTTTCACCAATTGCAAAAAAGGCATTTTGGATATATAATCTTCCAATATATGCAGCGCTAAAGGCTCATCATCAACTACCAGGCATCTGATCATGCTGTAAAAATAAGTGTTAAAATCATTTAAAAATTAAATTTTTTTATTCCTGTTAAAACGGTATTAACTCTACCGATTTATAAAAGATCTCGGCTCCTTCTGATTGCAGTAGGATCCGTCCTTCGGCCACCGAACCTGTACCCCAGTTCACCAGGTGCCCGTTTACATAATGTTCTATCTGGTTGCCGTTGCAAATGATCTCCAGGGTGTTCCATTCGCCCCGCGGCTTTTCAAAATCGGCCGTACGGAAAATATGCTTCTGGTCCCATGCCACTTCCCATTTATTTGGCGAATCTACATTGGTATGTTTTACACACCAAAAGTCGCCGCAATCCTGTTCCTGTATTTGAAACTCTATTGATTTCGGCCAAACTGTATCCTTTTCCATTAATCCAAAATGGTAAAGAATGCCCGCGTCACGCTTGCCCGTCTGGCGTGGAAAGTACTGTTTGGTGCCCCACTTAAATACTACTTTGAGGTAATAATTGGAGTACGATTTTAAGGTGCTCATATACCCGAAGTGCTTGCCCATTACGTGCACTGCACCATTTTCCGCCGCGAAGTTGTTATGGATATCATTGTTTTTACCCAGCGTATCCAAAAATGTATACCAACCTGTTTTATCCTTGCCGTTAAACAGTTTTTGTACATTAATCTCCCTGATCCATATGTTGCGGAACGATACCGGGAACTCATGTTCCTGTAATAACAATGGCTGTGCAAAATTATGCTTCGTGTATTTAGGCTCACCAACATGTGCTACTGTGCCTTTTATTGCCACATGGTTTTGCACCAGCACGCCATTATGCAAAACAGTAATGTATGCCGGCGTTTTAAGTGAGCTATCCAGGTTAAAACGCGGAGCGGTATAAATGATATCATACTTTTGCCAAACCCCGGGTTTAAGCGAGGCGTTAACCGAAGGCACATGTTGTTTGTAAACAGAGCCTGCCTGCCCGTTGGAGTAGGTGCGGTTTTTATAACTATCCAATATTTGCAGTTCGTAACGGCTTTGCATGATCACGCCGCTGTTGCCGCGCTCCTGGCCCTCACCTTTAACTATTGCTGGCGTACGCCATTCGATATGCAGCTGGCAATCCGCAAAATTTCTGCTGGTGATGATGGATCCGCTGCCAGGCTTAACGGTGAGGATGCCATCCTTAATCGTCCAGCCTGGCGGCATTCCTTTTTGATTGGTCCACTCGTTAAGGTTTTTTCCATCAAATAATATAATAGCATCCGATGGAGCTTTATTACCCAAACCCGGTAATACTACAGCCGGTTCCGGATCCCATACTTCAGTAAGTTTAGGATCATTTTGAGCCGAAGCATTGTATCCGCATACGGCTAACAAAAGGAAAAGTAAGGTGGTTTTTAACTGGTTCATGGTTTGGTTATTATCTTATAAAACTATAGATAATTCGCAAGTATAGGTGTCTGCTTCGTCCCTGATATTTAAAGTATATTTTCCGGGATAGAGCAAATTAAGTCGCCTTTGCACATTAGTTAAACCTATGCCGCCTATGGCATCACGATTATGGGTATGCTTTTTATTCTGAATGTAAAAGTGAAGCTTACACTCCTCAACATTAATGAGCAGTTTTATAGGCGTCATTACATCATTAGCCACGCCGTGTTTAAAAGCGTTCTCGATAAAAGCAATAAGCAGCAAAGGGACGATTTGCTGGTTGGTTACATCTCCCATTACTTTAAAATCAATAAATGCCTTATTCCCAAAGCGGATCTTTTGCAGGTCGATATAGTTATGGAGGTATTGGAGCTCTTTACTCAAATCAACCTTGTTGTCATTACACTCATACAGCATATAGCGCATAATTTCTGATAACTTCAGAATCGCTTCGGGTGTTGTTTCAGATCGCTGATAGGCAAGCGAGTAAATGCTGTTTAGCGAGTTGAACAAAAAATGGGGGTTTATCTGTGATTTGAGGAAGGCCAGTTCGGCGCTCAATCGCTGATTTTCCAGGTCGCGCTGGATGCGTTCGTTCATGAACCAGTCGGTTGTAAATTTGAGTACAGTACTCAGGAAAACAAATATCAAACTGGCAAAAACCGTACTGAAAAAATAAGCAGTAAAGCTGATGGTTTGACCTTTCATACGGGTAAGTACAATATCCTTAAAAAGCAGGCCGATACCATATTTCCCAATACCATAAACCACAATAGTGATCACGATAACAAAGGCATAAGCCCAGTAACGTTTCTTATCAAGGAATTGTGGAATATATATAAGAAAGTTAAGGTAAAACAAACTGATATTGATTGCAGGGTATAGTAAAAATATAACCAGCAGTTGTTTAGTATTCAAGTGATCATTGAGGGTTGCCAGGAACACGAAAAACGAGATCATGGCCAGCCAAAAAAGTAAATGCCAGAAAATATGCCAGGCTGTTTTTGTAATACGGGTTTGTTTATCTGTTGAAATAGAATCCTGCATTGTTTTTATTAAATACCTTATAATATACCAGTGGTAATGGCATGTAATTTAATATTTTGATTGTTATACAGGGGTATATTTATATATAGTAATTTATTTTGTCGATGAACGGGCTTTTATGATCGATGAACCGGTTAAAGTGTTGAAAAAACAGTTCATCTATAAACTCTGTGTGTTGGTCTAATACTTTTTAGCGGGTGACGAAATAAGTATTTCTTTGTTCTATCAAATCACTTGCAATGAAAACGCTTATCAAAAATTCAAATCCTTTTATCATGTTATTAATACCTGTAATGTTTGCCTTAATTTTAGGGGTAAGCTATCAGTTTGAACAAAAAAAGGAATCATGTATAATGGGGAATTCAGCTGTACATGCTACCTCGTTGTTTTACAAAGGTATAACCCTTGTTAAAACTGTTTGCTCTATAGCAAAAAGTAACGATGTATGGTAATTCGTACCGAAGGATTATCTTTCAACTTCGGCGATCAGCAGGTTGTTAAATCATTGGGCCTGCAAGTTCCTGAAGGAAGCATATATGGTTTTCTTGGCCCAAACGGTGCCGGGAAAACCACTACCATCAAACTCCTGTTAAACCTGCTAAAAGTACAAAGTGGCAGCATCCGCATATTTGAACAGGATATTCAACACCACCGCATCAATATACTATCACAAATAGGTTCGCTTATTGAGCAGCCGGCTATTTACCTTCATCTTAGCGGAAGAGAAAATTTACTTAATCGTGCCCTGCTGTTACAGGTATCCATAAAGCGGGTTGACGAAATGCTGGCCCTGGTACAGCTTACCAATGCTGCCGATAAAAAAGCGGGGCAGTATTCCTTAGGTATGAAACAACGCCTGGGCATTGCGCTGGCCCTGCTTGCTGATCCCAAGCTTCTTATATTGGATGAGCCAACCAATGGCCTTGATCCCAACGGAATTATTGAAGTCCGTGAGCTTCTCATCAAACTGGTAACTAAACATAACAAAACCGTATTTATATCCAGCCATTTACTGGCCGAAGTGGAACGCATGGCCACCCACGTAGGTATCATTAATAATGGCGAGCTGCTTTTTCAGGGAAGCATAGGCGAGTTGCAGGCATTGAGCCAGCCATTGGTATGTATCGAGGCCGATAATACAGTAGATGCCGCCAATTTACTTACCCGCAACGGGTTTAAGGTTACCGATGTTACCGATAAATACTTGTATGTAACATATGTAAGTAAAGAAAAAACCGCCGAGATCAATTCCTTACTACACCGCAATGGCTACGCTATATACAGCATTGGTAAGCAGCAAAAAGACCTTGAGCGATTATTTTTAGATATTACCCAAAATGCCTGAACCATATGAAAGGATTTATATTATCGTTCCGGTCGGAGTTTTATAAGAGCCGCAAAACTTTGGGATTTTGGGCCTCTGTTTTACTGCCATTACTCATATGCTCCCTCCTTTTTGTAGGGTTTCTTGCTAAAAGCGAAAAGCTTGCGGGTACGCCTCCAATGATGCTATGGGTGCAGTTTGCCGGCGCTATAATGGGCATAATGGGCTCGTTACTGTTGCCCATGTTTACCATTTTTATTGCGTACTCTGTAAATAGTATCGAACATAAATCGGATACATGGAAAAGCTTATTTAGTTTGCCAATATCAAGATGGTCTGTATATGGGGCTAAGTTTACCTATGCTATTTTCCTGATATTTGTAACGCTTGCACTATTTGTGCTATTCACCATTGGCTTTGGTAATTTATTAAGTGTGGTAAAGCCCGACCTCAGGTTTGATAATTACCACATGGAGAAACAACTTGCAGAAATGTATTTTAAGCTGTTTTTATCATCATTAGGCATATTATCAATACAGTTCCTGCTGAGCTTACTTTGGTCGGATTTTTTGAAGCCAATGGGTATTGGCTTTGTTTGTACTATAACGGGTGTAATTTTAGCATCCAAAAACTGGGAGTATTGTTACCTTTTTCCTTATTCGCATCCAATGGTTGCTATAACTACCATGATGCGCCACGGAGACAAGCGGATAACGGAAATACAAATAGATGTGTTCACTAAAGATGTATTTGTAAGCCTGGCGGTAGGAGTGGTTGTTTTTATAGCGGGTTATTTTATTGTGCTAAAAAAGAGCGTGAAATAGATGCATGGTTGAGTGGGTATGCAGATATTTCACTATAATTTATTGTTCGTCGACACACTAAAATAATAGGCCCCGGCTTTTGGCATGCCATATCTGTAAAACAACAATGACTCAAAAACTGGTTGAGGAAAACAGGTTTTGCAGCATTGGAAACAACCTTTAAGGCGCGGCAAAAAACATGTGTTTATCCTCACCTTATGCCTTTCATCTCAAAAAGAAAAAAACACTTTCCACTTATCGTATTTTTCCCTACATTTGCGGGCTAATTGTTGCTCATTGAAATCGCTTAGAACATATTCGATTCCTTTTACGGGACTTAAGCTGGGGAAACACCAGTTTGAATTTACTGTTGATGACGCTTTTTTTAACGAATTTGAATATTCGCTGGTTAAAAAGGCTAACTTGCAGTGCTCCGTAGATTTGGATAAACAGGAAACAATGATCATTCTGAATTTTGTGATCAAAGGCACCGTTGATGCAAACTGCGATAGGTGTTTGGCCCAATATCCACAATTGCTGGATATTACCGAACAACAGATAGCTAAATTTAGCGAGGAGCCGATTGATGAGGACGATGAGATTATCACCCTTAGCAAAAATGATCACGAGATCAATATCGCGGGGTTAATATATGAATATATAAACGTTGCCATGCCATTTATATCGGTATGTAACAACGAGGGTAACACCCCATATTGTGATACAGAAATGCTCGAAAAGTTGAAAAACCTTTCGGGAAACGAAGAACAAACCGAGCATACAGACCCACGGTGGGATGTACTCAAAAAAATAAATAAATAATAAACATAACAGGATCATGCCACATCCAAAACGTAAAATATCCAAATCAAGAAGAGATAAGCGCAGAACTCATTACAAAGCTGTAGCCCCATCATTAACTACCTGCCAAACTACAGGTGCCATACATTTGCCGCACAGAGCTTATACTGTTGATGGTAATCTTTACTACAACGGTAAAGTACTTATTGAGAAAGCAGCTGTAGCATAAGTTTATTTTCTGAAAATGAAGATTGGCTTAGATATTATGGGCGGTGATTTTGCTCCCAAAGCAACTGTTTTAGGAGCAATCGAAGCTTATAAGGCTTTATCTGCCGACCAAAAACTGGTACTTATTGGAGATAAAGAAGTAGCTGCTACTATTCTTCAGGAAAATAATGTTAGCCCCGATCATTTCGAGTTTGTACATACAACCGAAGTGATTGGTATGGGCGAACACCCTACAAAAGCTATTGTACAAAAACCAAATTCGAGTATTTCGGTTGGTTTTCAACTGCTTAAGGAGGGACAAATTCAGGCTTTCTCGTCAGCTGGCAACACTGGTGCTATGCTGGTTGGTTCTATGTTTAGTGTAAAAACTATTCCGGGCGTGGTGCGCCCTGCAATGACCACTATTGTACCCAAACTTGAAGGAGGTTTGGGTATTTTGTTGGATGTAGGCGCCAATGCCGATTGTAAACCCGAAGTTTTATTGCAGTTTGGCATATTGGGCAGCTTATTTGCCCAGGCGGTTTATAATATTGATAATCCGCGTGTAGCACTCATTAACATTGGCGAAGAGGAAGAGAAAGGTAATATTCTTTGCCAGGCCACCTATCCTTTAATGAAGGAAACCAAGCTGTTCAATTTTGTTGGTAATGTTGAAGGACGCGACTTATTTAGCGAAGGGGCCGATGTTTTTGTGTGCGATGGTTTTACAGGCAATGTAATATTAAAGCTTGCCGAAACGTTTTATGTTATCACCCGCAAAAAACAGTTTAAGGATGAGTTTTTCGATAGGTTCAACTATGAACAATACGGTGGCAGCCCTATTTTGGGTGTAAATGCTCCCGTTGTTGTTGGCCATGGCATATCAAATCCCGAGGCTATTAAAAACATGGTCCTTTTATCAAAAAACATGGTTGAGAGCGGCCTGGTTGATAAAATAAAACAAGCTTTTCAGTAAAAATATAAAGATGAGTAAAATTCATGCCGCTATTACTGCTGTACATGGTTACGTGCCCGACTACGTATTAACCAACCAGGAACTGGAAACATTGGTTGATACTAACGACGAGTGGATTGTGAGCCGTACAGGCATTAAAGAGCGTCGTATATTAAAGGGCGAAGGTTTGGGTACATCTGATTTGGCTGTACCTGCCGTGCAGGCATTACTAAAAAAACGCGGTATAGGTGCCGAAGAACTTGACCTTATCATTTTTTGCACCACTACACCCGACTTTGTTTTCCCGGCTACCGCAAATATTTTAGCAAATAAAATTGGCGCAAAAAACGCTTGGGGATATGATCTTTCGGCTGCATGTTCGGGCTTTATATTTGGCCTTGCAACAGGTTCACAGTTTATCGAGAGCGGCAAGCATAAAAAAGTATTAGTAGTTGGCGGCGATAAAATGTCATCAATAACCAACTATCATGATAGGGCTACCTGCATTATTTTTGGCGATGGCTGCGGTGCCGTTTTACTTGAACCCAATGATGAAGGCAACGGGATCATGGATTCCATATTAAAAAGTGATGGCTCCGGCGTTGCTTACCTGCACCAAAAAGCAGGAGGATCTGTAAAGCCGGCATCACATGAAACAGTTGATGCCCGTGAGCATTATGCTTACCAGGAAGGCCAGGCTGTTTTTAAATTCGCGGTTACCAATATGGCCGATGTAGCTCATGAGGTAATGGAACGCAATAACCTAACTGCCGATGATGTTGCATGGCTGGTACCTCACCAGGCCAATAAACGCATTATTGATGCTACCGCGAGGCGCACCGGCTTAAGCGATGATAAGGTGATCATTAACATTGAACGTTACGGCAATACAACAAACGGCACCATTCCATTATGTTTATGGGAGTGGGAAAGCAAATTTAAAAAAGGCGATACCCTTATTTTAGCGGCCTTTGGCGGCGGCTTTACCTGGGGTTCCATTTACCTAAGGTGGGCTTATTAGATGTACAGATTATAGATGTGCAAATATGGTGGGATGTATATTAGAAATTTAAAACATCCGGCCATTATTAAATGTTAAATTGCTTAATAGGTAATAATTATAAATATAAAATCGCATATTAATACGGTTAATTAACTAATAAATAAGAGGTAAAAATAATCTGCACATCTGCATATTTGCACATCTTAAATCTGCACATTTGCAATTAACTTAGATAATAAAACTTTGTCCCAAACCAATTAATCCCACTATGGATATTAAACAAATTCAGGACCTTATTCGCTTTGTGTCAAAATCGGGCGTAAACGAAGTGTCAATTGAGCAGAAAGATTTTAAGATCACTATAAAAACCAACGAGACACAGCCGCAGGTTATTCATGCCAGCATACCGGCACAAACTGCTCCAGCTGCGTTGCCGGCAGCCCCGGTTGCAATTGAGCCGGCTGCCCCTGCACTACCTGTTGGTCCGGATACATCTAAGTATCTTACTATCAAATCGCCAATGATCGGTACTTTTTACCGCTCGGCAAGTCCTGATAAACCATTGTTTGTAAATGTTGGCGACGAAATTAAAGCAGGCAGCGTGGTTTGTATCATTGAAGCCATGAAGCTTTTCAACGAAATTGAATCGGAGATATCGGGCCGTATTGTGAAAGTACTGGTTGATAACTCTTCGCCTGTAGAATACGACCAACCTTTATTTTTAGTAGAACCTATATAACGATGTGCAAATGTGCGGATTTCAAATGTGCAAATGATTTTTAATTCATTTGCACATTTGTAGTTTACACAATTGAACATCAATCATTAATATTTTTCATCTGCATATTTGCACATTTGTAATTTGCACATCAAAGAAACCATGTTTAAAAAAATATTAATAGCTAACCGGGGCGAGATAGCCCTGCGAATTATCCGTACCTGCAAAGAGATGGGTATTAAAACCATAGCTGTATATTCAACTGCCGACCGAGATAGCCTTCATGTACGTTTTGCTGATGAAGCTGTTTGTATAGGCCCCCCTCCAAGCCGCGATTCTTATTTGAATATTCCTAACATCATTTCGGCTGCCGAGCTTACCAACGCGGATGCTATACATCCGGGTTATGGTTTCCTATCAGAAAATGCCAAATTCTCGGCCATTTGTGCCGATTACGGAATTAAATTCATTGGCGCTACTGCCGATCAGATCAACTCAATGGGCGATAAAGCTTCAGCTAAGGAAACCATGAAAAAAGCCGGTGTACCTATTGTGCCGGGATCTGATGGATTACTTACTGATATTAAATCGGGTATCGCTATAGCTAATAAAATAGGCTACCCCGTAATACTAAAAGCAACTGCAGGTGGCGGTGGCCGCGGTATGCGCATTGTTTGGCAAGACAGCGAGTTTGAGAACGCGTGGGATTCTGCCCGTGCCGAATCTGGCGCTGCCTTTGGTAACGATGGCCTTTACCTTGAAAAATATGTTCAGGATCCGCGTCACATCGAGATCCAGGTAGTGGGTGACCAGTATGGTAAAGTATGTCATTTGTCTGAACGGGATTGTTCTATTCAACGCCGTCACCAAAAATTGGTTGAAGAATCTCCATCACCATTTATGACCGAAAAACTTCGAAAAAAAATGGGCGAAGCTGCTATAAAAGGAGCGAAGGCTGTAAAATACGAAGGTGCCGGTACTGTAGAGTTTTTGGTTGATAAAGACCGTAACTTCTACTTCATGGAAATGAACACCCGGATCCAGGTAGAACACCCGGTTACCGAAGAGGTGATCAACTTCGACCTGATCAAAGAACAAATTAAGGTTGCATCGGGAATTCCTATCTCTGGTAAAAATTACGAGCCAACAATGCATGCTATTGAGTGCCGTATCAATGCCGAAGACCCTTATAACAATTTCCGCCCTTCACCCGGTAAAATAACCAATTTTCATTCGCCAGGCGGACATGGTGTACGTATTGATACCCATGTTTATACGGGGTATGTAATACCGCCAAACTATGATTCCATGATAGCAAAAGTAATTTGCTGCGCCCAAACACGCGAGGAGGCTTTAAGTACCATGGAGCGCGCCTTAAGCGAGTTTGTAATTGAAGGTGTAAAAACAACCATCCCTTTCCACCTGAAATTGTTAAAAGATGCAAACTTCCGTGCAGGTAATTTTACTACCAAGTTTATGGACACGTTTGAAATGTAAAATAAATTCAAACTATCTTCATACAATAGAACGTACTTAGCACAATAGCGTTGATACAGCGGTATTAAATATATAATGAGCGACAATAAATTAATTAAAGCCATAAAGGATAAAGGCAAAACGATGGAGGCAGAAATGTCATTCTTCGACCATATTGAAGCTTTAAGATGGCATTTGATACGGGCCTCCATAGCAATTGTAGTATTTACCAGCGTGGTTTTTTATTATTACGATTGGATTTTTGATACCGTTATTATGGGTCCCAGCAAGCCAACCTTCTGGACATACCGGATGCTTTGCGCGCTGGGTGAGGCCTTGCATCGCCCAGGCTTTTGTATTGATAAAATTAACATCCAGCTCATAAATACCGAGATGGCCGGGCAGTTTACCCTGCAAATTAACTCATCATTATTAATTGGTATCACATTAGGTTTCCCCTACCTGTTGTTTGAATTATGGCGCTTTATACGTCCGGCTTTGCATGAAAAAGAACGTAAAGCAGCATCGGGTTTTGTGTTTTACGCAACCGGCCTGTTCATTACAGGAGTTTTGTTTGGTTACTATGTGATCACGCCCGAGTCGATCAATTTTCTTTCGGGTTATACAGTAAGTTCATCAATCCATAATTTATTTGATATCGACTCCTACATTTCATCTGTGGCTACATTAACCCTGGCAACAGGTGTAGTTTTTGAGCTGCCAATTTTAGTGTATGTATTATCAAGCCTGGGCGTACTTACAGCTAAGTTTATGCGAGATACAAGGCGATATGCAATAGTTGCCATATTGGTTGTAGCAGCTGTTGTAACCCCTACACCTGATATGATGACCATGACTGTAGTAAGTATCCCGCTATTTATTTTATACGAAGTAGGTATCCTGGTATCGGCAGTTGTGGAGAAAAGAAAGCTGAAGAGAGCAGAAGCTRATGGCTTCTAAAACAATGTGCAGGTTGCGTTTTGATATGCAGATTTCAAATGTGGAAATATGCATATGAAGAAGTAATCTTATTTTAGATAAGCTGATAATAAAAAAACTTATTGAAAGCCTCATCGTTTATTAGCGGTGGGGCTTTGTTTATTAAGCCACAATTTGCACATTTGAAGGATACAATGCTTAACTTAATTAATGTACGCATACGCAGCTCATCATCTGCGTATTTCCACATTTGAAATCTGCATATCTAAATTACATGACCAATCTCCCGCCATTAGCCGAACGTCTGCGCCCGAAATCGTTAGATGATTATGTGGGGCAAAAGCATCTTGTTGGTCCGGGTGCGGTTTTGCGTAAGGCAATTGAATCGGGAGCGTTGCCTTCTATGCTGTTCTGGGGGCCGCCAGGAGTGGGTAAAACTACATTGGCCTATATCATTTCGCAATCATTGTATCGCCCGTTCTTTTCGCTTAGCGCAATTAATTCAGGAGTGAAGGATGTTCGCGAAGTAATAGAAAAAGCATCTTTGTTAAAAGAACAAGGCGAAACGTTGCCCATTTTGTTTATTGATGAAATTCACCGTTTTTCTAAATCGCAGCAGGATTCATTATTGGGTGCGGTTGAGCGGGGCATAGTTACTTTGATAGGTGCAACAACAGAAAATCCTTCATTCGAGGTGATCTCGGCCTTGCTATCGCGATGCCAGGTATACATTTTGAAACCTTTGGAAGAGGAGGATCTGCTGAACCTGCTTGATAAAGCCATGAAGGATGATGTGGTGCTCAAAGAAAAGCGCATTAATATAAAAGATCATGAGGCCCTGCTGCGCTTATCGGGAGGTGATGCCCGTAAGCTGCTCAATATATTTGAACTGCTTGTAAACGCTTTTGATAGCCCAGAGATAGTTTTAACCGATGAGGTAGTACTGGAGCATGTACAGCAAAATATGGCCCTGTATGATAAAACAGGCGAGCAACATTATGATATCATTTCGGCCTTTATCAAATCTATGCGTGGCAGCGATCCCAACGGAGCCGTGTATTGGCTGGCCCGGATGATCATTGGTGGGGAGGATCCGCTATTCATCGCCCGCCGTATGCTCATCCTGGCGTCTGAGGACATAGGAAACGCCAATCCAAATGCTCTTTTGTTGGCACAGAGCTGTTTTGAAGCAGTGAACAAAATAGGTATGCCAGAGTCGCAACTGATATTATCGCAAACAGCCATTTATTTGGCAACATCAGCTAAAAGCAACTCGGCCACAACCGCCATAGGAGCGGCAATGGCATTGGTACGCCAAACCGGCGATCTCCCTGTTCCGCTGCACCTGCGCAACGCACCCACCAAATTCATGAAAAATATAGGCTACGGTAAAGATTATAAATATGCCCATAGCTATGAAGGCAATTTTACCGACCTCGATTTTTTACCGGATGCAATCAGGGGAACAAAAATATACCAGCCTGGTAACAATGCTAAGGAAAACGAATCAAAAGAGAAGTTGAAAAAATTGTGGGGCGATAGATACAAGTATTAAATAGAGATAAGGCAAAATTGCTTAACTTGATTCTTCTCTTGGTTCTGTTTACCTATCTTCAACAAAACATATCTTATCTATAAAACATGGTGTCTACTTTTTTCAATCATGAGTTAAAAGCTTTCTGGCGATCAAAAAATACAGGTAAAAGCATTGCTATACGTGTAGTAATGAGTATTTTGATCCTTTACCTGTTTTTAAATGTACTTGTGGTAGGTATCTTTTTGGATAAGATGCTTGAAGGGATGTTTCCTAACGAAGATTTGGTTAAAGCTTTTTGTG
This sequence comes from Mucilaginibacter sp. P5_A4, assembly GCF_056400605.1. Classification (NCBI taxonomy): domain Bacteria; kingdom Pseudomonadati; phylum Bacteroidota; class Sphingobacteriia; order Sphingobacteriales; family Sphingobacteriaceae; genus Mucilaginibacter; species Mucilaginibacter sp. P5_A4. The sequence goes on from NZ_JBFUKX010000011.1 coordinate 52,622, forward strand.
GTATCATTCTTATTTATTTTCTCTTCGATCTGTTAATGCGCCTGCAGTTGCAGGAGTTGCCTACCCTTCGGGTTCAGCCTTATTTGCACCTGCCTATAAAAAGAAACTCTTTGGTACGCTACCTGGCTTTAACTGCGGCCTTATCCATATTTAATTTGTGGCCTTTCATATTGTTTTTACCATTTATATTCAAGATAGTTGCGCAGGATTCGGGAGGCCTGGTTGCACTGGCCTTTGTTGTGGCTATCGCCGGGCTTACGGTATTTAACAACTACCTGGCACTATACATTAAAAGAAGATCGAATCTCAATGGTTGGGTGTTTTTAATAGCAGCAACTGTTTTAATCCTCATCATCACCTGTGATTTCCGGTGGCACCTGTTCTCCGTTCGCGATATTTCATATGCTTACTTCGGTCATTTAATTACTATGCCGGTGTTGGCGCTACTACCTTTGGTGCTTGCTATTGTAATGTATTACTTTAACTTTTATTACTTAAAGCAAAATCTTTACCTGGAAGAGCTTACCGCGCATAAAATAAAATCATACAAGAGCAGTACAGATATACCATTCCTTTCAAGGTTTGGCAGGGTTGGAGATTTGGCAGCTAACGAGGTCAAACTCATTCTGCGTAATAAGCGCCCGCGCTCGGCCCTGGTTATGGGGTTGTTTTTTATGTTTTATGGGCTCATATTTTATACCAACAGCCATTACGGTCAAAGCTGGTACATTTTTGTAGGCATGTTCATGACGGGTATCTTCATCATTAGCTATGGCCAGTTTATGTTTAGCTGGCAAGCTACGCACTTTGATGGCATATTGGTAAGCAAAATCAATTTCATCGATTTTTTGAAGGCTAAGTATTTGCTTTTTACCGTAGTATCAACTGTTGCCTTTCTGCTTACAACGCCTTACGTTTATTTTGGCTGGCAGATATTATTGGTGCATTTTGTAATGTATTTATGGAACATCGGCGTTAATACTACAATTGTACTGTTTTTTGCCAATCGGAACGCTAAGCGAATCGACCTATCTAAGGGCGCCTCATTTAATTGGGAAGGTGTGGGGGCTACACAACTGCTATTGTCATTCCCGCTTATTTTAGCGCCCTATATTATTTACATACCTTTTGCATTATTTAAACATGGCATTACAGGATTACTGGCATTGGGAATAATAGGTGTGATATTTATATTAACCCGTAACTTCTGGATAAAAAAGCTGGAAGAAGATTTTGTGCAAAAAAGATATACCATAGCCGAAGGCTTCAGAAATAAATAACCATGATTGAAATTAATAACCTTAAAAAAGTATATAACGGCATTACTGTAGTAGATCTGCCCAACCTGCTGATCGGCAAAGGTGAAAGTGTAGGCCTGGTTGGTAATAATGGCGCTGGTAAAACTACACTGTTCCGCATGATCCTTGATCTCATCCGCCCGGAAACCGGGCAGGTATTATCAAACGGCGAAGTTGTGGCCGGTCATGAAAACTGGAAAAACTATACCGCCTCATATCTTGATGAGGGCTTCCTGATAGATTACCTAACACCAGAGGAATACCTGTATTTTATTGGCGGCCTGCATCAGCAAAGCAAAGCCACGGTAGATGAAACCCTATCGCAATTGGGCGACTTTTTTAACGATGAGATACTAAAGAAAGGCAAATACATCCGCGATTTATCTAAAGGGAACCAATGTAAGGTTGGGGTGGCATCGTGCCTGCTGCAAAATCCACAATTGCTGATGTTGGATGAGCCTTTTGCCAATATTGACCCAAGTACGCAGTTCAGGCTAAAGAATATGCTGAAGGATCAGAATAAAAACAAAGGGGTTACCAATATAGTATCCAGCCATGATCTTAACCACATCACCGATATTTGCGACCGGATCCTGCTGATGGAAAAAGGCGTGATCATTAAGGATATTGCCACCAGTTCATCGACATTAAAGGAGTTGGAAGATTATTTTGGGGTGGGGCAAACCGCCGAGGAGCCTACGCCTTTTATTTTAAAGGTTGACGAGGAAGAGAATCATTAAGAAAACGGATTATATTTTGGAAAGACTTACGAAGTTTAACCCGATAATATGGTTTTTGGCCTCGTTAAGGGCTTTGCCGTTTAAAAACTTAGCAAGTCTAATTATCGATCAAATTTACCTAAATTGTCTCGAAAATCCATTACATGAAAAAAATCCTCTTTGCAAGCCTTATCCTGCTTGTTTCATTAAAAACCGTTGCCCAGCAAGCTGACCAGGATGCCATAAAGCAAACCATTAATACCATGTTTGATGCCATGCGCAAAGGCGATAGCACCATGTTGCGATCGGCCTTTCATAAAGATATTGTTTTCGAGGGGATCTCAAATAAAAAAGATGGCACAGTTTCATTGGATATTGATAACCCCAATGATTTTATAAAAGCTGTTGGTACGCCGCATAAAGAAATCTGGGATGAGCAGATCATCTTTAAGGATATTAAAATTGATGGCGACCTGGCAAGCGTTTGGACGCCTTATAAGTTTTATTTGGGCAAAACCTTTAGCCATTGCGGGGTAGACGTTTTTTCACTCATGCGTACACCTGCAGGCTGGAAGATTATTTACGTTGTTGACACCCGCCGTAAGGATAATTGCCCGGAGTAAACTACAACGCCCCTAATTTCACCATCCCATAAAACAAACCGGCGCAATGCATAGCCTGTACAACTTTATTTTCCAGGAGTAATTGTTTCACTTCGGGAATGGAGTATTCTTCAACAATTAATTCCTCATGTTCATCTAATGATTGTTCCTGTACCTTTTTACCTCCCTTAGCCAAATAAGTAAATGTTTGATTGTTGGCTGTGGAGGGGTTGCCGTAAACGGTACATAGTAGTTCAAAATCATCAAACTGGTAACCTGTTTCTTCCAGCAACTCACGGCGCAGACCATCAACCGGCGATTCATCGCCATCAATTACTCCTCCCGGAATTTCGAGCGATATAATGCCTGCTGCATGGCGGTATTGCTTTACCATAAGTACTTTATTATCTTCGGTAACGGCAACTGCATTAACCCAGTTGCTGTATTCTAAAACATAGTAATCGTCAACAATTTTGCCGCTGGGCATTTCGCAGCGATCAATGCGCAGTGTAGCCCACGGACCCTTGTGTATATATTTAGATGAAAGCAGTTTCCAGGTAAGATTTTTACTCATAGTTGTTTTTTATAAATTGATAGATGGCGTTTTGTTTGTTAATATTTTCAAATGATGAGCTATGGTGCTTTTTCTCCAGCAATTCAAAAAGCATCAGTATTTTTTGTAGGGTGGCTAAAGTTTCTGGCGAGGGGGTAAATGGCTCGGTATGCATGTATAGTAATTGTGCCAAAGCTTCCAGTTTATCGGCTTTATAATTTCCTTTTGCCAGTAACAGTTCAAAATCTTCGGCAGTTAATGCTAATAATTCATCCAGCTTTATATTAAACTCATTTTGCAGCATGGTATCTGCAAGCTTGATAAATTCATCCGGTTTTGCCTGTTCTTTAAAACCCGCAATACGCGCCATCATGAGTGAGATTTTCTCCAACTCATTTAAAATATAATCTTTATGCATTCAAAGGTAAATTTGGGCTGCCTATCAATAATTCAAAACTTAGCAATTCTCTAATTAATTCTACCAGCTGCCGCTTGAACCGCCACCGCCGCCACTACCGCCGCCGAAACCTCCAAAACCGCCGCCACCGCTACCGCTACCGCCACCTCCTCCAGAGAAACCTCCCCAGTCAGATCCGCTGCTGCGGCCGCTACCACCAAGTAAACTGCCGGCCAAAAACCACCAGAAGGGGCTTGCGCCACCTCTGCGGCCAATGATTTGGCGGCCACCACCGCCACCACGGTTACGGAATACCAGTATCAGGATAACTACTATTATAATGATCACAATAAACCCGCTGCCGCCACCTTTGCTCCCCTGTTCTTTTGGTTCGGCTTTATATTCGCCTTTCATGTACTTCATTAGGCTGTTGGTTGCAGCCTCCAGTCCGCCGTAATAGTCATCCTGCTTAAAGTGAGGTTTCATATCCTTTTGGATGATCTCCTGCGTAATCACATCCGGTACAGCACCTTCGGCGCCGTACCCGGTTTGGATACTCATTTTGCGGTCGCTGATGGCAACCAACACCAAAATGCCATTATTCTTCTTTTTCTCGCCGATACCCCATTTACGCAGCAATTGCACACCGTAGGCATTAATATCATAGTTGCCGGTTGATCTCATGATCACAACCGCTATTTGCGTAGATGTAGAATCGTTAAAGGCAACCAGTTTGTCTTCCAGCTTTTGCTTATCAGCCGCTGATAAGGTATTGGTATAGTCGGTAACCAATGTAGTTGAGCGCTCAGGGAGCTCCTGGGCAAATCCTATAGCGGTACAAAGTGCCAGGCTACAAAATATGATGAATTTTTTGAACATGTATTTCATTGGTTATTCGCCATCCATAAAAGCAATATCATCAGGTAATTCGTTAACATCGCCGGTATTATGCGGAAAATATTTTTGAAGCTGTTCGCCGGCTATTTTTAAACCAGTAACAATTCCTTCAACAATATCGCCATACTTAAAATGCTTAAGCATTTCTTCTTTTGTATCGTCCCAGAAATTGGCCGGTACCACCTGGTTTATACCTGCATCACCAATAATGGCAAATTTACGGTCTACAGTAGCTACATAAACAAGCACCCCATGACGCATGGCGGTTTTATGCATATTAAGCTGGTAAAAATATTTTGCGGCGCGGTCAAGTACATCCTCACTGCACTTTTTTTCTATACAAACCCGTATTTCACCAGTACTGCGGTTCTCGGCATCCTCAATAACCTTGCGGATCCGCTGCTGTTCTTCTTCGTTAAATACTGCCATTTGTTTTTGTGGTTACACTGATTTTATTTGTGAAACTAAAAACTAAAACTGAACCTTCGGCGCTTTGTCTGACCCAGGCTCGGCAGTAAAATATCCTTTTTCGGAAAAGCCAAACATTTTAGCGGTGATATTAGCCGGGAATGATCTGATCTTGGTATTGAATTCCTGTACGGCAGTATTAAAATCCTGGCGGGAAACCTGTATGCGGTTTTCTGTACCTTCTATCTGCGCCTGCAGTCCCAAAAAATTCTGGTTAGTTTTCAGATCAGGATAATTTTCTGTAACTGCCAGCAACCTGCCTAATGCCGAGCTTAATTCTCCCTGGGCAGCCTGGAAAGCTTTGATAGACTCCGGGGTTAGTTTAGTAGGATCAACCTGAACTGATGTTGCTTTGGCTCGGGCCTCAACAACGGCAGTAAGCGTGCTTTTTTCAAAGTTGGCTGCACCTTTAACAGTGTTTACCAAATTTGGTATCAGGTCGCTGCGGCGTTGATATTGGCTTTGTACAGCGGCCCATTGAGTTTTTACATTTTCGTCGAGCTTAACCATGCTGTTGTAGCTGCACGAACTTAGGGACATGGCAACCGCGACAACTAATATTACTGATAATAGCTTTTTCATTGATGGTTTGTTTTTTTAGATATGTTTTCGATTTAGATTACAAAACGCATACCGTTGTTACAAAAGGTACGGTTTAATGACATTATGTCAAGGTACAGTTTTTATTACCGTTATAGAAACATTTAAGTGTTATGCTTTATATTTGGGGACTTAAAACGTTTTACCAACTGACCCCATTCATTAAAATGAAGAAGATATTTTATGTTTTTTTAGCTCTTGTCTCTTTTGGAGCACATGGACAAACCGCCTCGCCGGAGCAATTAGTACAATATGTACGCCCGATCATTGGCACACAGCGGATGGGGCACGTATATCCTGGAGCCACAGTACCTTTCGGGATGGTGCAGTTGAGCCCCGAAACGGATACTGCAGGTTATGAGCTGAATGGCAAATACAATCCAGATGTATACAAATACTGCGCGGGCTACCAGTACGATGATAAAACGATAGTAGGCTTCAGTCATACCCACTTTAGTGGCACAGGGCACTCAGACCTGGGCGATTTTTTAATCATGCCAACGGTAGGCACTTTAAAACTAAACCCCGGCACCGCCGATAAACCCGGCAGTGGCTATCGCTCCGGATTTTCGCATCAGAACGAGGTGAGCCAGGCCAATTATTATAAAGTAAAGCTGGACGAAAGCAATATTACAGCCGAGATGACCACAACAGCCAGAGTAGGCTTCCACCAATACACATTTCCAAAATCAGACAACGCGCATATAGTGCTCGATCTGATGGCAGGTATCTATAATTATCCCGATAAAAACGTATGGACGTATTTGCGGGTGGTAAATGATAGTACTGTAATTGGTTACCGGCAAACCAACGGCTGGGCCAGAACAAGAACCCTGTACTTTGCAATGAGCTTTAACAAAGCTTTTTACCAGCACGGCTATAAAAAATATGATAAACGGGAAGTATACGGCGGTTTCTGGGGCAAGTTCAATCAAACCAAAAACTTCCCTGAGATAGCAGGCAGGCAGATCAGGAGCTACTTCGACTTCAAGACCGAAGCGGGAGAAAAGATCAAGATCAAGTTCTCCATATCGCCGGTAAGCATGGCAGGGGCGCTGAATAATATGCAAACCGAGATCCCCGGCTGGGACTTTGACAAAGTAAAAGCGGATGGACAACAGCTTTGGGAAACCGAGCTGCATAAAATAGTGATCCAGGGTAACCAGGAGATCAAGGAGAACTTTTATACCTCGATGTACCATACGATGATCAACCCCACCATGTATATGGATGCCGACGGCCAGTATAAAGGAATTGACCAAAACGTACACAAAGCCGAAGGGTTTACAAACTATACCACATTTTCTCTTTGGGATACCTATCGGGCATTGCACCCGCTGTTCAATATCATCGAACCTAAAAGGAATGCAGATATGGTAAAATCGATGCTGGCTCATTATGACCAGAGCCCGGAACATATGCTACCTGTATGGTCCAACTCTGGTAACGAGAACTGGTGTATGAGCGGTTATCACAGCGTTGCCGTAATAGCCGATGCCGTGGTCAAAGGAAACGTAAACTTTGATGCCGGCAAGGCACTGGACGCCTGTGTAGCCACCGCCAGGCATAAAGATTATGAAGGCATAGGCGAGTACATGGATAAAGGCTATATTCCAGATGAAAAAAGCGGTGTATCGGTATCCTCTACCCTTGAATATGCCTTTGACGACTGGGCCATCGCCCAATTGGCCAAAAAGCTGAACCACATGGACATCTACGACGAATTCATCAAAAGGTCAGAAAACTATAAGAACGTTTACGACCCAAGGATAGGCTTCATGCGCCCCAAACTAACCGACGGCACTTTCCGCAAAAAGTTCGATCCGCTGAGCACCATTAACGAAGGGTTTATAGAAGGCAACAGCTGGAACTATACGCTTTTTGCCCCGCAGGACCCCAAAAGCCTGATTGCATTAATGGGCGGTAACAAAAGATTTACCACCTACCTCGACTCGTTGTTTACGATGGACCTGCCCGACAAATACTTTGCCGAGACAGAAGACATCACCAGGGATGGTATCATCGGCAACTACGTGCACGGCAACGAACCATCGCACCATGTAGCGTATTTATATAATTGGACAAGCCAACCCTGGAAAACACAGGAAAGGATCAGAATGATATTACCAAGAATGTACAAACCAACGCCCGACGGACTTGGCGGTAACGATGATACGGGGCAAATGAGCGCCTGGTATATCTTCAGCACACTGGGCTTTTACCCGGTAGCGCCCGGATCAGACCAATACTCGACAGGCAGCCCGGCGGTGAACGGGGCCATCATTAACCTGGACAACGGCAAAAAGTTCATCATCAATGTAAAAAACCAAAGCCCTAAGAATGTTTATGTGCAAAAGATGGTATTGAACGGCAAACCGCTGGACAGCTTATTTATCAGCCATGCCGACATCATGAATGGCGGCGAGATTACTTTTTACATGGGAGCGAAACATAAATAATAGATGTAAGGATTTCAAATTTCAGATGTGCAGATGGAAGAAATTTGATGATTTGGCAATTTGAAGATTTGAAAATGAAGTCAAACTTTCATTACCATCCTACAAAAGGCTGATTTCTATAGCAGAATTGTGTACAGCGTAGTTCCTGGGGAAGAAAATCATTCTTGGCCAAAGCTTTTTGATCTTTGCTATCAACAAAGCTTTGGCCTTTATCTTTCTCCTAAAATACCCGGCACAGTAGCCCCTTCAAATACTCCCCTTCGGGGAATGAGGCCCTTACAGGGTGGTCCTCGGGTTGGTGAAATTGATAAATAAACTGTACCTGTTTACCGGCGTCAAGGGCGGCCCAGGCAATTACTTGTTTAAAGGTTTCCATATCCATAGCGCCAGAGCAGGAATAGGTGGCCAACAGACCGCCTTCATTCAGTAAAAGCATGCCCAGGCGGTTGAGGTCTTTATACGCGCGCGAAGCTCGTGTAAGTGCCGAACGGGATGGCGCGTATTTAGGCGGATCGAGTACGATAATATCAAACTTTTCGCCATCATCTCTGAATTTGCGCAGTTGAGCGTTTACATCGGATTTAATGGCTGTATGTTTATCGGCATCAAGTTTATTAAGCAGGATGTTTTCCTTTAATGTTTCAATGGCTAATGCAGAGCTATCCACACTGGTTACAAAAGCGGCCCCATTTTTCAGGCTGTTGAGCGTAAAACCACCGGTATAACAAAAGCAATCCAATACTTTTTTATTTTTGGCGTAGGAGGCCAGTATATGGCGATTATCGCGCTGGTCACAATAAAAGCCCGATTTCTGACCCTCAGTGATATTAATGCCGTATACTATATTGTTTTCCAACACTTCTACAATTTCGGGTGGCGGGTTACCGGATAATACTTTATTCTCCGTTTCGCCCATACCTTCGTGGGCGCGGGATGCAGCATCGCTTTTATCAGAGATACTTTCGGGGTTCAGCAGTTTTTTCAGCTCATCAATAATTACCGGCATTATGCGTTCCATCCCCGATGTAAGTACCTGCACAGCCAGGTGGCCTGCATATTTATCAACAATTAACCCAGGTAAATAATCAGATTCGCTGAAAACTAACCGGCAGGTATTGGTACCATTTTCCAGCACGTTGGCCCGGCTTTTAACCGCGGTAGCCAGTTTACGACGGAACCAGTCGTCATTAATTTCAACCGATTCGTCCCACTCCAAAAGGCGTAAGGCAACGCGCGATTGATCGTTGTAAAAACCATAGGCCATAAAGTCGCCTTTTGCATTGAGCAGGCGTACCACATCGCCATTGGCTGGCTTGCCCTTTACCTTATCAATAGCGCCGGAAAATACCCAGGGGTGCCTTTGTACAACAGCTTTCTCTTTACCTTTACTTAATACAACATCAATCATGGTTGCAAAGGTAATAAAAAGCTGAAAGCCTAAAGCGGAGGGCTCAAAGCTCCAAATATGATCAACATCTGTGATGTTTTAGCTTTTGACTTTAAGCCTTTAGCTTTATGCTTACAACCCATTAAACTATTACTAATTTTATTACTCCAACACAATATTTCCCGATTAAAAACATTTGGTATCTTAGTATCGAAAACATAACATGAGAAAAACTTACTTACTGGTAGCCACCATGCTGTTAGCGTGTTTGAGCTATAAAAGCTATGCCCAGGTTCCGCGCATTCCTGAGGCCAGTTCAACGCAAACCATTATCCAGGATTTTGGATTAGGGAAGATCACTATCACCTATTCGCGCCCGAATGTGAAGGACCGTAAAACATTTGGCGGTATCATTCCCTGGGGCGAAGTTTGGCGCACAGGTGCCAATGCGGCAACAACCATCACCTTTACCGAAAAAGTGCTTGTTGAAGGTAACAGCGTACCAGCTGGTACTTACTCGCTTTTCAGTATTCCCGAAAAAAATGAGTGGACCATTATATTAAATAAGGTGGTTAAACAGTGGGGAGCCTATAGCTACAAACAAAGTGAGGATTTTGTAAGGTTTAAAATAAAACCTTTGCGCGTAAGCGAAAAAAGGGAAACCTTTACTATGGCTTTTGCCAATTCAACCACCAAGGCGACAGATCTTTACCTGGTTTGGGACCATACTGCGGCAGCGATCCATTTGGAAACAGATGATGATGCCAAGATCACCGCCAATATTGACGAGCTGATGAAAGGCGACAGGAAGCCCTATTACTTTAACGCCATTCAATACTATTATGAAAACAATAAAGATGTTGATAAAGCATTAGGCTGGGTTTATGAAGCAGAAAAGATTGATCCTAAGGGCCCCTGGTACAAGCTTTGGGAATCGCGACTGTTATTACGTAAAGGCAATAAAGCGGGCGCCATTGCCGCTGCCGAAGCTGGTGTTGCCCTTGCAAAAGCCAGTAAAGATGATGAGTACGAGCGTTTGAATAAAGAAGCATTGGATCACGCTAAGGATTAAAAGCCTCATCCAAAACCTCCCCGGAGGAAAGACTTTAAAAAGGCCTTTTTGCAATGAGCAAAAAGGCCTTTTTTAGGAGTTATTGAAGGCTTGGCCGTTTAGAAGGGACTGCTTTATTCATAATGTAAGCAACAATCATCACCAAAAAGCATCCGATAGGGTTAAGCCATAGGTAAGCAACTGTTTTGCTTAATCCTAAGTACAATATTGCCGCTTCACTGATGAGGGCGCCAATAAAAACAGAAGTTCCGTTTATCCGCTTCATATAAAAAGCTACCACAAATACACCTAATACGGTTCCATATATATAGGAGCCTAACTGGTTTACGGCCTCCAGTAAGTTGCCCAGTTTGCTGGCGTATAAAGCCATAATTACACACACAATTCCCCAAAATATGGTCGCTAAACGCGAGGCAAGCAGGTAGTTTTTATCTGAGGCATCTTTATTTATAGTCCGTTTATATATATCGATTACCGTTGTTGAAGCAAGCGAGTTTAATGCACTTGCAGTTGAACCCATGGAAGCCAGGAATATAATAGCAATGAGTAAGCCTACAAGCCCCCGGGGCAGATACTGTTTAACAAAGGTTAGGAATACGTAATTGGTATCATTGTCATCGGCGCCGGCGTTGTGCTTTTTCATCACCTCAACGGCTTGCTTCCTGATGTCTTTAGCTTGCTTCTCTGCCACTTTTAAAGCAGTTTGAGCCTTATTTACCTCATCCTGGTTTTTGCTATCAAAGGCTTTTATAAGGTCATCTGTTTTTTTTTTTCGTTGCTCAAAAGCCAGGGTATATTGCTGATCGAGCTGGTTATATTCCGTTGCATAACTGCTTTTTTTTACATTGTCCACCTCGTAATTATTAAAAAACATAGGTGGTTTGTTAAACTGATAAAAAGCAAAAACCAGTACGCCTATCAACAGGATCAGGAACTGCATCGGGATTTTGATCAATCCGTTCATGATAAGGCCAAGTCGGCTTTGCCCTATGGAGCTGCCGGTTAAGTAACGGCCAACCTGGCTTTGATCGGTACCGAAATAGGATAGCTGCAAAAAGAAACCACCTATTAATCCGCTCCAAACATTATAGCGGTTATCCCAATCAAATTTCCAGTCAATCACGTTCATGCGGCCCAGCTTGCCAGCCATTTTAATGGCATGTGTAAACCCAACTCCCTGTGGCAGGAAGCTTACTACTAAGATCCCGGCTAAAAACATGCCGGCAAATATGATGCTCATCTGCAACAGCTGGGTGTATGACACTGCTTTGCTGCCACCATATACGGTATAAGATATCGTCAAACCGCCAATAAACACCGTTGTATAAACAGTATCGATGTTTAAAATGGTTGATAAAATAATAGCTGGAGCATAAATGGATACCCCGGTAGATAAGCTGCGTAATACCAGGAAAAGGAAGGCGGTGAATGCCCGTGTCTTAAGATCAAAGCGCTGTTCAAGAAACTCGTAAGCGGTGTAAACTTTAAGGCGGTGAAAGATAGGGACGAAAGTAATGCAAAGCACAATCATGGCCAGCGGCAAACCAAAGTAGAACTGCACAAAGCGCATCCCATCGGAGTAGGCCTGGCCGGGGGCTGAGAGGAAAGTGATAGCGCTGGCCTGGGTGGCCATAACCGAAAATCCTACATGGTACCAGGGCAGGGAGCGGTTACCCATTAAAAACTGGTCGATGTTTTTATTGTTGCCGCTTTTCCATATGCCATACAGCACTATACAGAGAAGGGTTAAGCCTAAAACTATCCAGTCGGGTAAGCTCATTCAAAATACTTTGTAATGAGCCAAAATACAAAAACCAAAAGAACCAGCCATGCGACTACGATGCCGTAAAACTGGTTCCAATTACTTATAAACGATGGCAGATCAGGATCACGCCCTTTCACCACGGCCTTTAACCAAAACATTGATGAAGAATGCGGCAGTTAATAAGCCTAATACACCGCCAACAAAAATCCAGGTATAACCTTTATCAATTATTGCACCTACAAACATACCCGATACTAATGCTACTAAGTAGTATATATAATCTAAGTTTTCTTTTTCTTCTTCGTGATGTTTCATATTTGTTGTATTATAACGGTGACAAAAATAGGTGATTAATTGAATTATAGCAACAGTTTATTTGATGTATATCAAACTTGCGGGGTTTAACCCGGTAATATTGTTTTTAGCCTCGTTGACGGCCTCGCTGTTTTAAAACTTCGAAAATTTCAAAGGCATATTATACTAACCTTTTGGTTTGCTCAATAAGTTCACAAACAGGCGGTAAGCGCCCGGCACACCGGCAGGCAATTCCCTGAAAAAAGCCAGCGAAGTGTACACAAACCGGCCTTTGCCGTAATTGCCCACTATTAATGAGCCATTAAGGGGCTGTTCACCTTTATCATTCATCTGGAAGATGGATTTGTATTGAGGATCAATATCGCTTACAAAATATAAGCCACGCTCCTGGATCCAGCCTTTAAAATCGTCCTGGGTTATTTTGTTAGGGTAGTTGAGCACAGGATTTTGCTGATCTAACACAGTGATTACAGCTTCTTCATCCGTAACGCGGCGGTTTACAACCGTAAAAGGGTAGGGGCCGATTTGTTTGGTTACCAGGCCCGAGTTATTGTTGTACTGTACTACCAGGTTGCCGCCGTTTTTTACATATTCCATCAGTTTGGATTGTTCAAAAGCCAGGCGCTCGTTCACGTTGTAGGCACGTACCCCGGTGATGATGGCATCATAAACCGATAGGTCGGCGTTCATGATCTCATTTTCTGATAATATATGTACATCATAACCTACCTGGTGCAGGGCCTCCGGCATCTGGTCGCCGGCACCGGCTATGTAACCTAATTTTTTGCCGGTTGTTTTCAAATCGAGGCTCACCAGCTTGGCTTCAGCTGGTGGGAATAGGGTGATAGCAGGCACGTGGTCGTACTTTATCTCCCTTATTTCGTACTCATATAAACGCGAGTCAACGTCAACCGCAACGCCGGTTACTGCAAGGCCATCCTGGGCGTTAGAAGTTGGTGTTATGGCAAATCGGGCTGTCCATTCATCCCCCCTGTTTTTATCCGTAAAACTGATCATTTCAGGATTAGCCTTCCATCCTTTTGGTAATTTCAACCGGATATTTCCGGTATGTACGTTTTTAAAGCTTTTTAGCTTTACCTGCAGGCTTTGCGATGTTGGTCCATAGAATATGAATACATGGTCGGTAATATTAATTGTAACAGGGGGGGCTATAACAAGTGGCTGATAAATCTCACCCCTAACAGGATCAACATATTTGTATAACAAGCGGCGCTCAAAATTTACCGGTTTGCCCTCAATAATGAACTGAAAGCCGACTTTGGTAAGGTCGGGGTTTTCGGGGTTGCCGGCCAGTGTATCAGGAATGCTATAGGTGCCAATTTTGTGTGGTGTTTCCAACCAATATGGCTGTGTAATTTTATTGGCAATGGTTGATCCGTTAAAGACCTGCAGTTGATTGGCCGGTATCACTTTTGAATTTAAACTTAAAGTATTGTGCCCTGCATCTATTGTATTAATTTTTACTTTATCGTTATACCTGTTCACCACTTGCGCGGTAAATCTAATAGTATCACCAATAGCATAAGTAGGCGTACTGGCGTAAGCCTCAAACCATAAACCCGCGCAGGCCGCTATCAAATTGCTCAGCTCCTTTGTTTTTTGTTCACGCCAGTAAATATCAGATATCTTTTCAACTTTACTCAAAAGTGCTACCAAAGCCGGTACGGATTTTTCGGGTTCTTCCGCATTAAAATTCTTGTTGATGATCCTGATAGATTCGCCTATACCCTCACCATTCTTAACGCGTTTCCAGGAGGTTTCAACGCCATCCATCAGGTCGGTTTGTGGGGCATCACCTAAAATCGTCTTGAAAAATTCAAATGACTCGCCACGTTGTTTGGCCGAGCCAAACCCCTGGGTTTTATGATTGCTGCGGCTTTCGGCAGCAATTTCGCCATAGCTTTTGCCCAGGGTGGTATTATAAACACCTACATCTATCTTAAACTGATCGGCAGCTGTGGTGTTTGTGCTGCCAAAGTTAAAGGTGTTCCACATCAGGCGTTTGGCCTGCCATGGTTTTACATATTTTAATTGTTCGGGGTAACGGGCTGGGTCTGCTGCTGCGGTAAAAGCCTCCTGGGCTAATATTGCAGATGAAGTATGGTGACCATGACCGCCCTCGCCTGTTGTAGGGAAACGGCAAATGATTACATCCGGACGGAATTTGCGGATCACCCAAACCACATCGCCCAATACCTTTTCCTTATCCCAGATCTTCAGCGTTTCGTCAGGCCCTTTTGAAAAACCAAAGTCATTTGCACGTGTAAAGAATTGTTCGGCGCCGTCAACCTTGCGGGCAGCCAGCAGTTCCTGCGTGCGGATCAATCCTAACAGCTCGCTTTGCTCGTTACCTATCAAATTCTGCCCGCCATCGCCGCGGGTAATGGATAGGTAACCCGTTCGGTAATGTTTTTCCTGCGCCAGATAGGCCAGCAGGCGGGTGTTTTCGTCGTCGGGATGCGCAGCCAGGTATAAAACACTGCCCAGGGTGTTCAGCTTTTTTAAATTCTGCTGAATAGTGCCCATGTCCGTAGGTGGCGAGGATTGGGCAATTACACAACTATATACTAACAATAAGGCAATAACCAGGTTGAAACGCTTCATGGAAACAAATATATTGAAAGATACCAATTTACAATTTGATGTATCAAGAATATAACAGAGGCATGATAGAGAGTGGGCGTTAGCATATTTTGAGCTTTAACCCGGATAGGGTATGTGAAGTAACCACAGGATTAAGCACCAATAGTGTTAACTTTTTTCAGGACGATACAATACACAAAGTGTTCCATCGGAACGCTGGAACGCACCGGAACGGGTGGAACACCTTTGTGTCTGATAGTCAACAAACTAAGTTTTCGTAAAAAACAGGGGTGGAACACATTTGTGTTTGATATACAACGAGTTATGATTTTTTATTTTTGCTGATTTACAACATGCCATCAGTTAACAACACGGGCTAAGCTCTTGTATAATATGTTTCACTTAACCTGAATTGTAAAGAATTATAACAGTTTATGCAATAATTATCAAACTAAATCCAGAAAAATAAAACCACTCAAAACAATTTTGTCATTCAACAGTAATGATTAATCAAACGATTAGTTTTTAGTGTCGATCATCCTTGATTAATCAATCGTTTGATTAATTTTGTACCGTTAAAACAATGGACAAAGATAAAATAGACAAAAAAGACCACATCCTTGACGTCGCCGAACGCGTGTTTGCCGACTATGGGTTTGATGGCGCCTCCACCAGGGTGATCTCGGGTGAGGCCGGCGTAAATATGGCCATGCTCAATTATTACTTCGGATCGAAAGAAGGGCTCTTCCTGGCAATTTTTGAGCGGAAAATTTCTTCATTCCGTACGCTGCTGCAAAATATCGGTAATGACGACAGCATGTCGGCCTGGAGTAAGCTCGATAAATGTATTGACAATTATGTAGAGCGCATTATCGTGAATAACTGTTTTCAAAAGCTCATCAGCCGCGAAATATCGATGAACAAACGCTGGGAGCTCACCGATAAGATCATCGATATATTGATGGTAAATGTTGTTGAGATCAGGAAGATAATTGAAGAGGGCGTTAATAATGGCAGCTTTTATAAGGACATTGATGTTCCGATGGTGATAGCAACCATATTCGGCACTAAAAACTATGTAATCAATATGCCGCAATTATCGTCCCTGATATTAGGCCATGATGTTCGCGATGAAAAATTTATGGAAGAAGATCTGAAACCCAGGATCAAAACATACATGAAAAGACTTTTAAAAGCTTATTTAGTTAATGAAAATGACAACTCGAAATAATAAAACCGACCACCTTAAGCTGTTAATAAATACAGTTCGCGTGTTTTGGAGGTATGGTACTGCCCTTGCAGTATCTGGTTTGCTGTTTGCAGGAACAGCAACTGCCCAGGATCGCACAATTACCTTAGACGAGGCCATTAAACTTGGCCTTGATAACAGTAAGGTTTTAAAGCTTTCCCAATCAAAAATTGACCAGGCTGTATCTGAATACAACCAGGCCAAAGACCAGGCGCTGCCAACCGGTAAAGTAAGCTATGGTTATAACCATGCCGAAATTCCTGCAAACAGGCTTGCACTTGGCGAAAGCAGCTTTAATTTACCAAACAGGGCCGATGCTTATTTAGGTACACTATCATTAAGCCAGGCTATTTTTGCAGGTGGTAAACTTAAATATGCCCGCCAATCAACCGAACTGCTTACCCAGGTTGCCCGTTTGGATGTAAATAATGATAAGGATCAGATAACTTACGATATTATTAACTCCTACTATAACCTTTACAAGGTACTGCAAAGCAAAAAGGTAGTAATACAAAACTTATCAACCATTGATGCACAGATCAAGCAATCGCAAAGGTTTTTTGAACAGGGCCTGGTTACCAAAAATGACGTGTTGCGTTTTCAGCTGCAACGCTCAAATGTTGAGTTGAATGGTATCGACCTGGAAACTAACCGTAGGATCATCAATTACAACCTGGATGTTTTGTTGGGATTACCAGAAGGCACACAGCTAAACATTGATCAGATAACCGAAGCCGACAGGCAGGTGGCGCCTTTGAGTAACTACCTTGATTCGGCATATGCAAGCCGGGCTGAGTTACAGCAGGCCGATTTGCGTACCAAGGTTGCAGAAACCGAGATCAAAAACATAAAGGCCAATACTTTACCAACCCTGGCAGCATCGGGCAGTGCTTATTATGTTGATGTAAGTGCCAACCCAATTCCAAAGAGCGGTAAGTTTATTACCCCCCTATCTGTAGGCTTAACACTTTCATGGAACTTTGGTAATTTATGGACCAACAAAAACAAGGTTACCGAAGCCCATATCCAGCGCGAGCAGGTAGTTATCAATAAAAGTATCACTGTTGACCGCATTAAGGACGAGGTGAACCAAAATTACCAGAACTGGACCATGGCACTTGATAAGATAAAACTTTTACAGACATCCATTGAGCAGGCGGGCGAGAACAACAAGATCCTCGATTCGAAATATAAAAGCAATATCGCATCAGCTACAGACCGGGCCGATGCCGAAACATTGCTTTACCAGGCCCAGATCAACCTGGAGTTAGCTAAAGCCGATGCAGGCCTTGCTTACTATACTTTATTAAAATCAACAGGAAAAATCAACAACAAATAATACTAAACCACATAATACAATGGCACAGGCACAAGAAACACAGGAACAGGAACCAAAAAAGAAACCCAATAAAGTTATCCCTATCATTTTAGGTTTACTATTGGTTTTCGGTATCATTTTCGGGATCAAAGAATATATATACTACGGCAAACACATCGATACCGATGATGCCCAGATTGACGGCGACATCAGCCCCGTAGTGGCCCGCGTAGGCGGCTACGTTGATTCGATATTTTTTGAAGACAACATACACGTAACCGCTGGTCAAACATTGGTTAAAATAGACGACCATGATTATCGGGTTAAATTAGAGCAGGCACAGGCTGCACAGGTTGGTGCAAGTGCAGGCATTAATGTTAACCAATCGCAGATCTATGCTACACAGGCAAATTCGGCAAGTGCAAGGGCAACAGTTGAATCAAATGCTGCCCGTTTAGATAAAGTGCAAAAGGATTACGCACGTTATGCAAACCTTATAAAAGACGGATCTGTAACCCAACAACAGTTTGACCAGGCTAAAGCCGATCTTGACGTGGCTAAAGCAAACCTCAGGGCTTCACAGGATCAGTATAAAGCAGCGGTTGAACAAATTGGTACCACACGCAGCCAGTTAAAAGTTACCAATACAGGTGTTAGCCAAAAGCAGGTTGATATTGATTACGCCAAACTGCAGTTAAGCTATACCACTGTTAAAGCGCCATCAAGCGGCCTTGCCGCTAAAAAAAGCGTTCAGTTGGGTCAGCTGGTACAAGCCGGGCAAACATTGTTCAGCATAGTAAACGATAACAGCTTGTATATAACTGCCAATTTTAAAGAAACCCAGCTTACCGACATGAAAAACGGTCAAAAAGTTGAGGTTGAAGTTGATGCCTACCCTGATTTGAAGGTAGAAGGCGAAGTTTATAACTTCTCTCCGGCTACAGGCGCTAAATTTTCATTGCTGCCGCCAGATAATGCTACCGGTAACTTTGTAAAAGTAGTACAACGCGTACCCGTTAAAATTAAAATAACCGCCGAAAAGGCAACTATGGATAAATTACGCCCAGGTATGAGTGTAAGTGTTTCTGTAATTAAAGGATAATAAAATGGCTGAAACAGGCTTTAAAAAATGGATCATCACAATTACAGTGATCACAGCTTCGCTACTGGAGCTTATTGATACTACTATTGTGAATGTTTCCTTGCCCAAAATACAGGGTAACCTGGGTGCAACCCTCGAGGATGTGGCCTGGGTGGTTACCGGGTATGCAGTGGCAAATGTAATTATACTCCCCATGTCGGGTTGGCTGGGCAGTAAATTCGGACGGAAAAATTACTTCATTACATCAATAATTGTATTTACCATAGCATCGTTTTTATGCGGTAATGCAACCAGCCTTAACGAGCTTGTACTATTTCGTATTCTGCAGGGTTTAGCGGGTGGTGGTTTAATATCCACATCGCAGGCTATTTTGATTGAAACCTGGCCCCGTGAACAAATTGGCACTGCTACAGCCCTGTTTGGTTTAGGAGCGGTAGTTGGCCCAACTGTAGGCCCCACTATTGGAGGCTATATTACAGAGCACATGAACTGGCGCTGGATATTTTATGTAAATATACCTGTGGGTGCAATGGCAGCTTTTTTAGCCTATACCTATGTTAGGGAAACACCAAAGGAGGCAAAGGGAAAACCGATAGACTGGTGGGGAATTGCCTTGCTGGCGGTGGCCGTGGGCAGCTTACAAACCATTTTGGAAAAAGGCGAATCGGAAGATTGGTTTGCCACACCTTATATAACCGTGTTAACCATATCCGCTATTTTAGGCTTAATACTTTTTATCTGGCGCGAAATGAGTATCGATTACCCAATTGTTAACTTTGCCATATTGCGACACCGTAGCTTTGCAGTAGGTATGTTTACCTCGTTCATTCTGGGTTTCGGGCTGTACGGCTCAGTGTTTGTGTTCCCGATATTTTGCCAAAATTTATTAGGATTTGACGCGCAGCAAACCGGCGAGATTTTATTTCCCGGCGGGTTGTGTACCATTGTAATGATGCCCTTTATTGGTAAAATGCTCAATAAAGGTATCCCGGCCCAGTTTATGGCTACCGCGGGTATGTTCCTGTTCTTTGTGTTTACCACTATGCTCAGCAACTCTACCCTGGTCATGGGCCCCCATAATTTCTTTTTACCACTAATGGTAAGGGGCGTAGGTATGGCTTTGTTATTTGTACCCTTAACAACGCTGGCCATTGCCGATTTGAAGGGCGCGGAAGTGGGGCAGGGAACAGGTTTAAACAACATGATGCGCCAACTGGGCGGATCATTTGGTATAGCTACGCTAACTACCATTATACACATACGCCAGGGTGTGCATCGTAATAACCTGTTAACAAATATTACGGCAACCAACCCGGCGTTGGTTGAGCGGCTCAACAACTCGATGCATTCATTTATGGCCAAAGGCCACTCTATGATAGATGCTACCCGCATGGCCTATGGCGCTATTGAAGGCGCCCTAACCAAACAGGTATTGTTGTTAACCTATGATGATGCTTACTGGATCTCGGGTTTGGTGATGTTGTTTTCTATCCCGCTGCTTTACCTGCAGCCCTTCAAAAAATCTAATGTTAAAATGCCGGTCGATGCGCATTAAAACGATAAAAGCCGTTCCACTATTACCTGGAACGGCTTTCCCCAAAAAAAATTAACAATTAAAATTTAATAACTCTCCCCGAGCTACATTTTGATTTCAATAAAAATTTAGTGTAGTTGAGGTTTGTTTAATCTTAGGCATAAATTTAGAAGTTTTTAATTAACAAACGCAAATTTAATTGATTAATAAACTGTTATTTATGAAAAAGACATGAAATTTCTGCATCTCATGTCTTTTTTGTTGTTAATATTTGTTAAACTGCTTAAAAAATAACTTTACCGGTAGCTGTTACCAGTGATGCAATACGTACGGCATCAAAAATACGTTCCTCGGTTGTAGCCATTTTTATAAGTGAATCTTCATGGGCATTCACGCACATTTCGCAGCCGTTCACGGCTGATACAGCAAGGCTCATGAGCTCAAAAAATTCTTTGCCGGTTACGGGTTTCATCATCAGCTGCATGCGGATACGGGCAGGGATCTGCGTGTATTTTTCCTTTTGGGTAAAATGCCTGAACCTGTAGAATATATTGTTTGATGCCAGCAATGATGCACAACCTGCGGCTTCACCAATTTCTGCAGCTGTAGCTTCCTGCTCTTCGGCGTATTTGGTAAAATAAGTGGTAAGTGGTGTATTATTGTTGTTCACAGCAATGCTTAAACCTAATAATGCACATTCCTTAGCCGTTAAATGGGCTGATGTAAGCGTACTGGTAAAGTTAAGCTTCAAATCGCGCAGGTAGCGCGATTCGCCTTTTTCTAAAAGCGTAAGGCTTGTGGTACGGTAATCTTTATCTAATCCAACACTTTGCAGTATTTCCTGGATCACTTCGGTACTTTCGTTCATTTTTTTATTATTTGTGCTTAAAGCAGAAAGCCGAGGGCTTAAAGCTTAAAAAGCGGTTATCATTGTATTTCTATTTGGGTTAACCCTCACCGTCATTGCTTTGCGCCTTATAATGGCATGATTGTAAGTTGCTGATTATCAACGTGCATTTTTACAAGCAAACCTCTCACCCGTCATTGCGAGGTACGAAGCAATCCCCAACTTACAGAGTAACTGTGCAAATCTGATCTGTATTTCGGGGATTGCTTCGTCGTACCTCCTCGCAATGACGATCACGAGGAGGCAATGGCAGTCTATTTTTGACGGTCTATTTCAAGCTTTCGGCTTTATGCCTTAAGCTTTTAGCTTACTATCGGCTTATAAAAAAGCCCCGCACAATAATTAACTGTACGGGGACATATGTTATAGGGGGAATTAAACGGTAAGTGTTTCCTGTCCTTTTTCCCAATTACATGGGCAAAGCTCGTCGGTTTGTAAGCCATCAAGTACACGTAAAACTTCTTTAACGTTACGGCCTACACTAAGGTCGTTAACAGATACCCAACGGATGATTCCGGTAGGATCGATGATGAAAGTTGCACGGTAGGCGATCTTTTCGTTTGGCTCCAATATACCAAGGTCTTCGGCTAATGATTTTGAAGTATCGGCCAACATCGGGAATTTAAGGTCGCGCAGATCATCATGATCGCGTCTCCAGGCAGCATGAACAAATTCAGAATCTGTAGAAGCGCCAATTAAACGGGTTTCGCGGTCGCGGAACTCACCATAGTTTTTGTTGAACTCAGCAATTTCAGTAGGGCAAACAAAAGTAAAATCCTTTGGCCACCAGAACATTACTGTCCAAACATTATCGTCATTCACAAGATACTCAGAAGTAAGTGTTTCAAACTCTTTTCCTTTTTCAATACTTATTACGGCTGTTTTAGAAAATTGAGGGAATTTTTGTCCTATCGTTAACATAAGTGCTCTTTTTTTATTGTTTATGCAAATATACTGATTTAAAAGACAGGCTTTCATACTAAAAATCTATATGATATAGATTTTATTGATATAAATAAAAAGTATTATTTAAATTAGCTATTTGGTGGGTTTGTACAAAAAAGGTGGCACATTTACATATGCCACCTTATAGTATGTAACAAAGCCCGGTTAGAGTATAAACTTCGTACTCAGGAAATTTGATTCGTTGCCGTTTACAATTTCGTTGATGATCTGCTTATTAGTCTCTGTCATTTTTGTGGTAACAAGTGAGCGGATAGAGAATGATCTTAAGGCGTCATGTACCGAAAGTGTGCCCTCGGCGCTATCCTTACGCCCGGTGAAGGGGAATACATCGGGCCCGCGCTGGCATTGGCTGTTGATATTTACCCGGCTTACCAGGTTCACAAACGGATCTATCAGCGAAGCGATCTCTTTGGCATCGTTACTAAAAATACTCACCTGCATGCCATGCGGCGAATCTATCTGGTAGTCAATTGGTTCCTCAATAGAATCAAACGGAACTACGGGAATAACCGGGCCAAACTGTTCTTCGCGGTACAGCTTCATTTTCTCGTTAACCGGGTACACAATGGCCGGGTAAAAAAATGAAGCTACAGTTTCACCGCCGTTTTCGTTGATGATACTGGCGCCGTTGGCAATGGCATCTTCAACAATATCGGTAAGGTAAGCAGGTTTATGAGGCTCGGGCAGGGGAGTAAGCTTTACATCTTTATCCCAGGGTAAACCAAATTTTAGTTTGGCTATTGCCTCGCTCAATAATTTTAAAAACTCATCGGCAACTTCCTTTTGTACAAATATCATTTTAATGGCCGTGCAACGTTGCCCGTTGAATGATAACGCACCTAAAATACATTCACTTACAGCAAGCGGCAGATCGGCATTTTTTGTAACTATGGCGGCGTTTTTGGCATCCAAGCTCAAAACCGCGCGTAAACGATTTATTTTAGGGTGACGTTTTTTAAGATCATTAGCCACTTTGCTCGATCCGATAAAAGCCAGCACATTTACCTTGCCGGATGCCATCAAGCCCGGTGTAACAACCGCTCCCCGGCCATAAATGGTATTCACTACTCCTTTTGGAAAAGACTCCTGGAAGGCCTTTAGCAATGGGTAATGCAACAATGTACCATGCTTGGGTGGTTTAAATAATATAGTATTGCCCATGATCAAAGCGGGGATCAGGGTGGTAAAAGTTTCGTTGAGCGGGTAGTTAAACGGGCCCATACAAAGCACTACACCTAATGGCGAGCGGCGAATCTGGGCTACCAGTCCCTCGGCCATTTCAAAGCGGGATGACTGGCGGTCGATATCTTTTAATGCATCTATGGTGGCGTTGATGTATTCGATAGTACGGTCGAACTCCTTTGCCGAATCGCCGTATGATTTGCCTATCTCCCACATCAGTAGTTTCACAACCAGGCTGCGTTGCTCGCTCATTTTATAAATAAAATGTTCCATGCATTTAATGCGGTCGGCAATGCTCATGGTTGGCCATTCACCGCGACCGCTATCATAAGCGGCCAAAGCGGCATCTAATGATTCAAAAGCTTCCTTTTCGGTACAAACCGGGTAGGTTCCTATCAACTTGCGGGTAAAGCCATCCGCAGAAAGAAAGCCAACGGGCGAGTAAACTTCGCTTACTTCGCCGTGCCACGGCTTCATTTTACCATTGCTTAAATATTCGCGCTGGTGTACTTCTGTTATCCGAAATTCGGGAGGAATTTGGTCTTCTGCTACAAATATTGAACTGAGCTGGTCGTTAAAACTCATATTTTTCAGGGATTAGATTTTCTTAAAGATAAAAAAAGCCTGCTTTAATAAGCAAGCTTTTTTATAAAGAATATGAATTATTGCCATTTTTGCAATTCAGGCGCTCTCTTTATATAGTACCATACCGGCATGGTAAAAAGCTCCGTCTTTAAAATCCCCATTGGCAGTAAAACCGGTATCGTCCAGGTATTCAACGTGTTTACCCAAAATGTTATAATAGCCGGTGTAGGCACTTTTTTTATTTCCGCGGGCCTCGTTATAGCGGCCGTTTGGTAAAAACTCATGGCGTATATAACCGTCTTTGGTTACCCAAACGCCTATATGCTCATTGTTTTTCATTGTTAAAAGCCAGTTGATGTTGTTAATTCTTTCCATGTTTCAAGGTCGTTTTGTAACGACGTTATTTTTTGGTTAGCCAGCTGGTATGCATCGGCCCCTAAAAATAAATTCAGCGGCGGATTTGGGTCTGATACTATTTTTATCATTGCCGCCGCGGCTTTTTCGGGGTCGCCTGCCTGTTGCTGGTCCATTTGGTTTTGGTGCAGGTTTTGCGAATCGCGGATACTTTGGTATTCAGCTATAGGATTTTTTGGGGTAACTAATGATCCTTGTGAAAGGAAGTTGGTGCGGAAATAGCCCGGCTCAACTATGGTCACCTTTATGCCGAATGGTTTTACTTCTGCATCCAAAGCTTCAGAAAAACCATTGACCGCGAATTTGGTAGCACAATATATTCCGAAACCGGGAAAACCCCCAACCAAGCCTCCTATTGAAGAAATATTGATAATATGCCCGGATTGCTGACCGCGCAGATAAGGTAATGCCTTACGGATAACGTTTAAAGCCCCAAATACATTTACTTCGAAATTGTCGCGTGCTTCCTGGTCGGTTGCTTCTTCAAGGCCTCCAAGCATACCATAGCCCGCGTTATTAACTACCACATCAATTTTGCCAAAGGTGCTGATGGTTTTTTCGATAGCTTCCTGTACGCTTTCTTCGCTTTTGATGTTTACGGCAAGCGGTAAAAAATGATCGTTGTTAACACCAACAGCATTTTCAAGATCGCTTATATTTCTTGATGTTGCAGCTACTTTATAGCCTTCATTTAATAACCTTTTTGTTAGGGTAAGGCCCAATCCTTTTGAGGCCCCGGTTACGAACCATATTTTTTGATTTTCCATTTCTTTGTATATTTTTTGATTTCACCGATTTCAAGGGTGATTTCACTGATTACTAAAGTTGTGATTGATTTTTAATTATTGTGCTTAACCTTATCTTTAATGTTTCCATCTGGGTATATTTTTGGTAGATGTTTTATCATTGAAAATCAGTTGCGCAGGTAATATCTTCCCATTGGTGAATCTCTTTATACAAACCATCAAGCTTGGTTAATGCCCTGTTGAAGGCATCGCCACCTAATAACAGGTAAAGCGGTGGATTTTCTTCATATGCTACGTTAATAATAGAGGTAGCGGCCTTTTCGGGGTCACCGGCCTGTTCGCCGTTCATGCTTCGGTATTTACAGTGCGATAATCTTACATCTTCATAATCGGCAATGGGGTTATCAGTAATAGTTAACGAGCCAGGATCAAGGAAATTAGTACGGAACGCGCCGGGAGCAACCACCGTAACTTTGATACCCAATGCTTTAACATCGCCGGCCAAAACTTCTGACAGGCCGATTACCGCATGCTTAGCCGCCGCGTAAACCGCCCAGCCAATGCCGCCGGTAATACCAGCGATGGATGCTATATTAATGATATGCCCCGAACGTTGTTTGCGCAGGTAAGGCATTACAAACCTGATTACGTTAAGCGTAGCAAACACATTTACATCAAAGGCCTGGCGGGCTTCTTTATCGGTAACCTCTTCAATAGCACCACCAATACCATAGCCGGCATTGTTGATAACCACATCTATCCGGCCAAATGTTTCATAGGTATGCTGCAGGGCCAGTGATACACTGCTCTCGTTAACAAGATCGACCTGCAGGGGTAAAAAGTTATTGCTGTTTGAGCCAACTGCTTTGGTTAGCTCCTGTTGATTTCTGGAGGTGGCGGCAACAAGCTGACCAGCTTCCAGTAATTGTTTTACTAAACTGAGCCCAAATCCCTTTGAAGCGCCAGTGATAAACCATACTTTGTTGTTGTCCATATTATTGTTTGTTTTGATATAACAAAGATAATATGGCAGCCAGGGCGAAGCATTACGCTAATCAAACCAATGGTTACAAAATTCAAACATTTCTGAACGAGGAGGGGGTAAGCCGGGTGTTTTTTTTGAAAAAGTTGTTGAAATGGGTAGGCTCCTCAAAGCCCAGGCAGTAGCCAATCTCGGATATATTCCAGTCGGTGTGCCTTAGCAGGGATTTGGCTTCGCTTAGCAGGCGGTCGGCAATGTGGTCGGTGGTGGTTTTGCCGGTTGTTTCGCGGATGGCGCGGTTGAGGTGGTTTACATGGACCGACAGCCGCTGCGCAAAATCATTGGCAGACCGCAGTGCAAATCGCTGGGAAGGCGTTTCTATCGGGAATTGCCGCTCCAGTAATTCGGTAAAAACAGATGTGATCCTTGATTTGGCATCGGCGTGCTTGTATACGTTTTCTGATGGCTGGGTTTTAAGGGCGTAGTAGCAAAGCTCGGTAACGTAATTGCGGATCAGATCATATTTAAAGGGATAATCGGAGTTGATCTCCTCGGTCATCTTTAAAAACAAACCGGTTACATATTCGCTTTGGGTGGCATCTAAAGCGTAAACCGGTTTGGCGCCCAGGCCAAACATAGGTAGTTCGCTTAAGCCGCCCCTGAACCGATCAGCAAAAAACGACTCGGTGAATATGCAAAAGAAACCCGTGCGATCATTACTCATGTGCTCAAACGTATAAGGCACATGCGGACTAAAAAACATCAGCGAAGTGCCCGAAAGGTTGAGGCTTTTATCGGCATAGTGAATAATATTTTCACCATGCATCAGGCTGATTTTGTAAAAGCTTCTGCGGCTATAGGTAACCGGTTTGGCATTGGGGCCAATACAATCCTCAATCCTGAAAACATTAAAATGACCCATGTTTTGCTGCAGGTTATCGGGCAGCCAATCAAACTTATGCCTGTAAAAATCTTCAAGTGTTTCGGTGGTCATACTCAAAATTACAAAATTCAAACCGCATGTCAAGTAGTAATGCCATTTTTACATTAATATTGCAGTACTTTTATTTTAGTTTAATGCACTTTTATCAACTTTTAGGTAACTTTTAATCAATTTTATAAAGCCGGTCGCCAATGGCAATAAAACGGGGTATTTAATGGTAAAACTTAAAATTCTACCTCGCGGACCGAATCCGGGTGGGGTTTCCTGAATTTTACCAGGCACTTTTTGATATAAGTGAAAATATCGTAATCGCTCATCTTTTTCACCTGGCCTATACCGGGGCGGTACATGTTAATAAAGCTATACAGCGAATCGGCCTGCAGGCTGGTAAGCTGGGCTACCCTTTCGTCGCTGAAGCGGCTATCGATATACTTTGCCTGCTCATCTCTTATCAATACCTGCTTAAATTTATAGGCCCTGCTGTGTTTGTAGGTGAGGGCAGTTATCAGCGGGCTTAAACTAATGGTAACACCCGCTATAGGTATAGGCCCCGAACCTATGGAGGGCCTGATGATATCTTTGAGCTTTGGCGGCGCACTATTAAAATCTTTAGCAAACTCCTTCCGGTTATTGATAGAGTCCTTCACCCTGTTGCGCCGGGCGCTTATGTTTACCTGGTTAAGTTCGATAGTAGCCTGTTCGAGTTGCACAACCACATCTTTGATTTTTGTTGCATCAACAGGCAGGGTGTACAACTTATAGCCCTGCATCTTTACTTTAAGGGTATCCGTCGGTTTTGATATATTGATGCTAAACCCGCCTGCCATATCGCTGATGGCGCTTGAGTTTGTTGATGTTACCCATGCCCCGCTGATGCGTTGCCCGGTAGCTTTATCGGTTACGATGCCGCTTATTTTTTGCCCGTATGAGCAAAGGCAGATACATATACAAGGTATAATAAGCAGGTACCGCATATTTGTAACGATTGGTTTAGTGATCAGTACATTACAAATGTAACCGGCAGGAAGGTTTGATGGATAGGGTTTAACATCTTTTAACGAAAGGGAGGTACTTATAACCAGGAAGTGTTTTGGCTAAAGCCACCTTGAAGCTCTGTTTACCCGTCCCATAAATGGGACGGCAATGAAATCGGTTTTGCCGTTTGATGCATTTACTATTCATTGCCGTCGGCTTCAGCCAACGGAGATTATAATCAGTAACAGATTCTGGCTTTAGCCAAAACCGGTTACTCTCAGCGCTACCTTGCCGCCATTACCGCATTGGTCAGCTTCACAAAATCATCCACGCTCAAACGCTCTGCCCTTAAGTCGAGGGTGGTGTTATCGGTCATTTTTTCTTTGTTGATGAGGGACGATATGGCGTTGCGCAGGGTTTTGCGGCGCTGGTTAAAACCGGCTTTTACTATCTGCCAAAATAATTTCTCGTCGCAGTCCAGGTTTTCGGCATCGTTACGGGTAAGGCGGATAACTGCCGAGAGCACTTTTGGCGGTGGGTTAAATACACCGGCCTTTACCGTGAACAGATACTCAACCTTATAATAAGCCTGCAAAAACACGCTCAGGATGCCGTACTCCTTGCTGCCCGGTTTGGCCGCGCAGCGTTCGGCAACTTCTTTCTGAAACATGCCAACTATTTCAATTACCTGCCGGCGGTTATCAAGCACTTTAAACAGTATCTGCGACGATATGTTGTAAGGGAAATTACCGATGATGGCCAGCGGACCATCAACCACGGTTTTAAAATCCATCTCCAAAAAATCGGCATTGATGAGGCGGGTGCCCAGCTGCGGGTATTTCTTTTTAAGGTAGTGAAACGATTCTTCATCAATATCAATCAGCGATACCTCATACTCCGGTTTCTGCAATAAAAAATCCGACAGGATCCCCATACCCGGGCCAACTTCGAGCACATGGTTGTACCGGCCTTCGGGTTTAAGGCTGTCGACAATTTTAGCTGCTATATTTTTATCAGTAAGAAAGTGTTGCCCTAAATGTTTTTTTGCCCTTACCAATGTCATTATTAATCAAATATTTGAGCAAATAACGTCATATTTGTGCTTTAATCAGGAACAAATCTTTTATTTGCAAGGAGAAATGGCAGATTTGAGATATGAGATGTGAGATTTGAGACTAGGAATTTGATGTTTAACAGGGTAAAAATCATGGTTTAGCCAGATTGCGTTAGGGATTGAAGTGGATACCGGCCCGGTGGCTAAGGCCACGAGCAGTATGAACGTAAAGCCCGCCCGCAGGGAACGCCCCGGAAAGCATCAGGAAGATATTTGGATAGAACAATAAGTACAAAAGAATAAAATAAGCCTGAACGTAATTTCGGGTAACCCAATATAAATTCAATCACTAATTTTGATCAGCGAAATCACCAGGAGAATCGGTGAAATCACAAAAAATCGGTGAAATCATAAATAAAGAAATGAGCGATAAAATAAAAGTAGGTATCAGCATAGGCGATGTGAATGGCATAGGTTTAGAGATTATTATAAAAACCCTGGCCGATAGTAAAATTTATGATTATTGTACGCCCATTGTTTATGGCCATACCAAAGTAGCATCATTCCACCGTCGTGCTACCAATGTTAGCGAGCTTAATTTTCATGTTATAAATGATCCTTCGCAGGCACAGCCTAAAAAACCCAACATGATTAATTGCTGGGAAGAGGATGTAAAGATTGAGCCGGGTGTAGTATCAGAAGCGGGTGGCAAGTACGCTTTTAAATCACTTGAGCGTGCCGCCTATGATTTAAAGGAGGGCTATATTGATGCCCTGGTTACAGCGCCTATCAATAAGGATAATATCCAGAGCGATCAGTTTAATTTCCCCGGCCATACAGAATACTTGCAGCAAAAGGATGGCGCGGCCGAATCATTAATGTTTTTGGTGAGCGATACCCTGCGCGTTGGTGTGGTTACGGGACATATCCCGATTTCAAAAGTATCTGAAAGCATTACTGCCGATAAAATTGTGGCCAAGCTAAAGCTGATGAACCACAGTTTGCAAAATGATTTCTGGATTCGTAAACCCAAAATAGCAGTGCTGGGCTTAAACCCGCATGCCAGCGATAACGGCCTTATTGGTAACGAAGAGAAAGATACCATTATCCCGGCCATTGAAGAAGCACGTAATAATGATATACTGGCTTTTGGCCCGTACTCGGCCGATGGCTTTTTTGCCAACGGGACATATTTGCAGTTTGATGCTGTATTGGCTATGTATCACGACCAGGGTTTGATCCCTTTTAAACAGATAGCATTTGAAACCGGCGTTAACTTTACCGCGGGATTAAACTTTGTACGCACCTCGCCAGATCATGGCACCGCGTATGATATTGCCGGCAAAAACCTGGCATCAGAGATCTCATTCCGCGAGGCGCTATTTACTGCTATCCACATTGTAAAACACCGGAAGGAAACACTGGAACTGAACGAAAACCCACTTGTATTTGCCAAGTTAAGCCGCGATAGGGACTAAAAAAACGGGCGGGTAACTATAATGTTTCAATTTAATTGCCGTTAAGTTAAAACATTTGCTTTGATAATGCATTTACTCCCATAATGAATAATTTCACGGACCGGATACGCTCTATAGATGCCCTTCGTGCTGTTACTATGTTGCTCATGATATTTGTGAATGACCTTGATGGCATCCCGGGTACACCACAATGGCTTAAACATGTTGCAGAAAATGCCGACGGGCTGGGTCTTGCCGATACTATTTTTCCTGCATTTTTATTTATTGTAGGGCTATCTATTCCTTTTGCATTTCAAAACAGGTTAAAAAGTGGTAATTATAAAATACTATCGCGCATAGCAAGCCGGTCGTTCGCGCTGGTATTTATAGGATTTTTCCATGCCAATATGGAAACTTATAATGAGCATACCGCCGTTTTGCCCAAACCGGTATGGGAAAGCCTGGTAACTTTCAGCTTCTTTTTTATATTTTTAGATTACGGTAAAGAAACCAGCAACCTTAAGCGCTACCTGCTGCAGGGCGTAGGTGTTGTGTTATTGATAGCCATGTCTATCCTGTACAAAACCAACGATCCGGGGCATACCTGGCTGCACTTTACCTGGTGGGGAATATTAGGGCTTATAGGCTGGGCTTACCTCCTGTGCGCGCTTATCTACTATTACTCGGGCGGGCATTTATGGATCCAGGCCGCCGCATGGATCTTCTTCATGTTTTTTAATATGGATGTGCACTTTGGGTTCCTTAACTTTTTGGCTCCTGTGCAAAAATATGTATGGATAGCCGGTAATGGCGCTATGCAGGCCTTTACTATGGCAGGGGTATTTGTCTCGGTGCTGTATATGCGCCTAAAGGTCAATAACGAGCTTAAAATGCTGTGGGCGGCTCTTGTGCTTATTGCCATTATCCTGTTTAATATGGGCTTTATTGTGCGATATTTTAGCGGGGGGATTTCCAAAGCGCGTGATACCCCTTCCTGGGTACTGATATGTACAGGGATAAGCCTTATTGTATATGCTATATTTATTTACATAGTCGATTTTAAGCATAAGTACAAGTGGTTTAAGATTATTGAACCCGCGGGGACCAATACTTTTACCTGCTACATAGTGCCGTTTTTGTTTTACCCCATGTATGAAATGAGCAACATTGGCTATCCCGAATACCTGAGCCAGGGCACCGGGGGGCTTATTAAATGTATTGTGTTTGCTTTTGTGATGGTGTGGCTAACGGGGCTGCTGGATAAGATCAATATCAGGCTGAAGATTTAGGTTTTTGGAGGGCGAAAGGGAAAAGGTTAAAGGCGAAAGGTCAAAGGCAAAAGGTTTGGCTTCTTTCTCTTGATCAGCCTTGCAATTATAACATATGATATTCGATTTGCAAGGTCCCGTCCCCGCAGGGTCTCGCAAAGAGGACCCTGCGGTTGTACTAAGCCCGTATTGTTCACGAAAGCCGCGTTTATGCGTGGTGATCGTGTTTACCTCAGGGTCCTCTGCGAGAGACCCCGAGGGGACGGAATACCAGTTTCATTGTATTGCCCCCGCTTTTGCCAAACCTTTTGTTATGTGCTGTACTTTCCTGGTAACCAAATGAATATAATTTATTGAGCAAAATACTATTATTAGTTTTTACCAGGAGCCCGGTAACTGACAGACTTTTTGGATGCTGCGTCAATATCGGCTGCTGTAAGTAATACAGTGGTTGAAATCTTGACAAGACCTGAACCATTAACTGTTAACCCAACGGCCACCGCAGAAATATCATCAGGGAGGTCTACAATAACATACACATCTTCCTCGCCAAAGGCAAAATAAAATGATTCCATTTTACCACCCAGTCCTTCCAGCATTTTTTCAATGGCAGTTCTGCGTCCAGACCCGCCCTCTTGAATTAACCCCTTTGCTCCATCGGAGTTATAAGTTCCTTTAATCAAATACTTTTTCATGTTTGTTATTTTTGAATTTCCCTACTCTTATGGCTTTTCGGAAGCGCCCCGTTTTTAGAATGGTCTCTGGTCTCCATTCGTATTTAGAAACAATATTAGTTTAGAGAATGCTTGTAGTATAGCACATGAGGTTTAGGGCTTGCCGAAGCGGGAAAATAGAAATCCGCTAGCCCGGTTAATAAAGCTAAATTTATAAATAAAAGTTGATGATATGCAGCTAAATTATTAACATCCAGCCCGATATGTAGCCAAATTGGAAGACAAGAAATTCCTTCCCCGCAGGGTCTCTCTGCGAGAGATCCAGAGGCGACGGAATATAAGTAAGCAAGTCAAAAACCTGTTAGTATGGAAATTAAAGGGATTACTAAATAGTGATAATGCCTGCACGGGCATCATTATTAAAAGAATTGCCGGAAATCTTCCGGTAATATTTTCCTTACCGGGAAGAATACATTGTGCAGGTGGTCAAAATCGTTGTCCGTTGTGATTAACTGTAAGCCTAATAAGGCTGCTAATGACGCGATCCACAGATCGTTTTTCCCCATATTTCTTGGAGTTTCAAACGGATATTCCTTAAAGTTTGGATTTAACCTTTGCGAGTATGCGTCGATCTCTGCATAAATATCGACGTAAGACTGGCTAATCTCTACAATATTGATCCCATCTAAAAAATCATGTAGAATGTCAGCACGCTTAGCACCCCAATTATTTTTAAGCGCTAACGATTTAATTTCGGCTTCGGATGCTACTGAGATATATAAGGTTGAGTTATCAGGATTAATAAAATCTACAAAACTATCCGTGTTCCTTGTCCTTGAAATAAAAAGAAGAATATTGGTATCCAGTAATAAATTCATTACTTATCGTTGGCCATTTGTTTTAATAAATCCGCCCATTCTTCTTCTGTAAAAGGCTCTGGTTTAGGCGATTTTTTAAGCGCTTTCTTAAGTGTTTCGTTATTCTTGCCTGCTTTTATCCCAAAAGCTGTAGTTCCTCCGGCAGCAATAATTTCTTCTGGAGACACGCTTTTGTGAGTCTTGAATGCGCCTTTACCTGTTAGGTTCGTTTTCATATTTGCCTCCTTTCTATTACCAAATATACGCATATTTCAGCGTTAAAAAAGTGGAGATTTACGTTCTGACGAGTCTGCATGCTTTCAATTTCCAACTCAAAAACCTTGATACTTGATACTTTTTTCCTGTCTCAAATCTCATATTCGAAATCTAATTACGGCGTTCCCTGCGGGCTGTGCTGTTCGTTCATACTGCAGAGGTCTTAGCCAAATTGGCCGGCCTCTGCGAGAGATCCCGAGGGGACGGAATAATAATGTTTTAGTTATCGCGTTCGATGACCATTTTTAAACCTCGCTGTCAAATCAAACATTCTTATTTTAACGCGCTCAGATTTGTTTGGACAATGAAAGCCTTTAATTTTTCAACCAAAGGCTTTCATTGTTTTGCGGTCCCGGTAGTAGGCTATTAACCCGTACAGGGTTATTTAGATGTCGGAAACCGAAAAGTTTGCTTTTACCGAAGCTGGAAATTGAGTACTCATGCTAACATCTTCGTCGCACACCAGCGGACTTTCAAAGTCAACATCTTCTTTAGTCAAGACTATCCTATCTCTTGGAGGGCAGAATGCACCCACAAGACGATGTCCGGTAATAGTGTAGGTACTTTTGAGCTGCCACCACATATAAGATGCCTGTGGATCTTCTGTTTTGGCATTAAAGGTTTTCTTTTTAGTAACCACTTCAGCAAGCGACACTTCTGCCGAAAGCGACAGCGACAGTTTTGCACCTATATCAATCAGCGAGTCCACCTTTAAACCAAGTGAGGCAGAAAATTCCCCGCGCACTCCAACACTTAGTGCCACGCCAATGCTCACCGACTCTTCCTGTGAAAAAGGTGTACCAGGCGTAATGGTGCAACTGGTTACGCGTACCCATTGTTGCTTGAATTCTAATTGCTGATTAGTAAGCCGCTTTATTGAAACAAACGTTATGCCACCAATATTGTTTTCGCCTAAAACTATGGTTTGATCGGGCAAGGGTATTTTCATGATTACCTTTGCAGGCGGCGGAAATGGAAAGTCATTAATTCCGTTAGGGGCTGGTGGATCCGGCAATAATTTAATTGTGGGCGTCGTCATAATAAAAATTTTTAAGTTGCTGCAAGGTAGCGTGTTGCCATTTTACATAACAGGGTAAAAAACACCTGTTTTGAAGAGAAAAAAAGGGTGTAAGAAAGGTGCTGTTACGCCTGTGGTGGGTGTTATCGGGCATATAATCTATCTCATTGCGAGCGCAGCGCGGCAATCGCGAACAGTGCAGATCCACTCTGTGTAGTTCGCGATTGCTTCGTTCCTCGCAATGACATAGATTTAGCACTGGTAGTCAATGTTTTATAATCGCGTCATTATAAGGAGCCCACCAGGAAAATCCTGGAAAAAACATTAGTGACATGTTGATTTTAGAACCCAGCAACACCATGTCATTGCGAGCGCAGCGCGGCAATCGCGAACAGTACAGGTCCGCTCTGCATAGTATGCGATTGCTTCGTTCCGCAATGATAGATTTTAATCGTACCAACCATCACTCAAATCGTTCAATAGAGGATTGTTGCCGATTATCAGTTCGATCTTTTTTTGTCTTGAGCCGGCTTTCAATTGTTTTTCTCTTGCAATGGCATCCTGTATCCATTGGAAATCTTCGTAATGGACCAGTTTGTTACAGTTATACTTAGCTGAAAACCCTTTGAATAGTTTTTGTTTATGCTGGGATACACGACTTACCAAATCATTTGTTACACCAACATATAACACTGTGTTTGCCTTATTGGTTAAAATGTAAACATAGTATTGGTGTATTTTCATATATGTTAATGCATTCGTATCTTATGTCATTGCCGCGCTGCGCTTATAATGACGTGTTCGTAAATCGCTTATTGTCAGCGCTATTTTTTAATATAATCTATGTCATTGCGAGGGACGAAGCAATCGCAAGCTATACAGGGCGGACCTGTACTATTCGCGATTGCCGCGCTGCGCTCGCAATGACATAGACTATACAGGGCGGATCTGCACAGTTCCCGATTGCCGCGCTGCGCTCGCAATGACATAGCTATATTTGTTTTTCTTTTTCCTATGATTACATTGCTCATTTTACTCCCCCTTCAGGGGGCTGGGGGGCACCTACCAAATCTTCACCCTTATAATGACGTGTTCGTAAATCGCTTATTGTCAGCGCTATTTTTTAATATAATCTATGTCATTGCGAGGGACGAAGCAATCGCAAGCTATACAGGGCGGACCTGTACTATTCGCGATTGCCGCGCTGCGCTCGCAATGACATAGACTATACAGGGCGGATCTGCACAGTCCGCGATTGCCGCGCTGCGCTCGCAATGACATAGCTATATTTGTTTTTCTTTTTCCTATGATTACATTGCTCATTTTACTCCCCCTTCAGGGGGCCGGGGGCTTAACTTACCAAATCTTCACTCTTTTTTCCGGATCCAGCCACATTTTATCACCTTTTTTAATGTGGAAAGCCTGGTAAAACTCAAGTACATCTGTAAATGGTCCGTTTACGCGCATAAAGCCGGGGGAGTGTTCGTTGGTAAGGATCTGGCTGGATAATGATTCCTGCCTGTCTTGCCCCAGCCAGCCTAAAGCATAACCCAGGAAATAGCGTTGCAATGGTGTAAAGCCATTGATAAGTTTGCCTTCTTTATACTGATCGGTTTTCTTGAATGCATCCAGGCCGATCACTATACCGCCCAAATCGGCAATGTTTTCGCCCTGGGTTGCTTTGCCATTCACATGCAGGCCGTAAATGCTATAGCCGTTAAACTGGTTAATGAGCATTTGCGCGCGCTGCGTAAACTTTACCGAATCCTGCGGTAACCACCAGGCTTTTAAATTTCCTTTGGCATCAAACTGC
Source organism: Mucilaginibacter sp. P5_A4 (assembly GCF_056400605.1). NCBI lineage: Bacteria > Pseudomonadati > Bacteroidota > Sphingobacteriia > Sphingobacteriales > Sphingobacteriaceae > Mucilaginibacter > Mucilaginibacter sp. P5_A4. The sequence continues at coordinate 89,078 of NZ_JBFUKX010000011.1, forward strand.
CTGCCCTGGTCGTCAAACCCATGGGTCATTTCGTGGCCGATGGTGGATGCGGCGGCATAGCCGTAAATGATAGCATCATCAATATTTTCATCCTTAAAACCCGGAATGGTAAAGATCCCGGCAGGCAGCACTATCTCGTTATTTGATGGGTTGTAATAAGCGTTGTAGGTTTGTGGGGTCATTCCCCACTCGGTACGGTCAACAGGTTTGCCTAATTTGGCAGCGTTAAACTTGTGCCACCAGTTATTGGCGCGCATTACATTTAAAGCATATGGCCCGCGGTTAATCTCCAGGTTCGAAAAATCTTTCCAGTTATCTGGGTAACCAACCTTCGGCATTACCTTGTTTAGCTTGTAATACGCCTTTTCTTTGGTTTGCGGACTCATCCAATCCAGTTTTTCGATGTGTTCCCTGAAGGTTTCACGCATGGCTTCCACCAGTTTTACATAACGCTCCTTCGTTTTTTCGGGAAAGTATTCTTTTACAAATATTTGTCCTAATACCTCGCCCATTAAACCGTTCTCGGTATCAAGCACGCGTTTCCAGCGGGGCAGCTGTTCTTTGCTGCCATAAATCACCATATCATAAAAGCGAAAAAGCTCCTGGTCGAAAGGTTTACTTAAATAGGAGCCAAAGGTTGTTACCAGGTTTTTACGCAGGTAATTTTTCCAATCGTTAATACTATAATTATGCAGTGCCTTGTTGAAAGCGCGGTAATACTCCGGCTGGCCAACTATAACAGTATCCACATTTTTATAATTCATCTTTTCAAATGTCGATTTCCAGTCAACATCCGGCGCCAGCTTGGTTAAACTGGCCAGGGTCATTTTATTATAGTTAAGATAAGGATCGCGCAGGTCTTCCAGTTTGCGGCTGCTATCGGCCAAAGCTGTTTCTAAGGCATAGGTTTTTTTAGCAGCGGCATTTGCAGCATCGGCAGGTAGTCCGCTCAATTTAAAAATGGTTGGTAAGTGTTTTTGCTGATAATCTGTACGGATGGCAACGCTGTGTGCATCTTTGTTGAAATAATAATCGCGGTTTGGCAACCCTATCCCCGATTGGCCTAACTGCAGCATAATCTTATCGCTGTTTTTGCTATCCTGGCCGGCATAAGTACCTAAAGGCGTAGTTACGCCAATTCCGTCAAGGTGGGCAAACTCCTCAACCAGGCTCTTAATATCTTTTATATCATCTATCTTTTTCAGTTCTTCCCGAAGCGGAGAAAGGCCCTGCTTTTCAATAGCAGCGGTATCCATCCCGCTGTAATAAAAATCGCCTATTTTTTGCGTGTTGCTGCCTTTGGGGGCATTGGCTTTAAGTGCGTCTTCGTTGATCTTTTTCATACGGTCGCGCAGTTCTTCCTGTACTACGTTACCTATACCCCATGCCGCGTAGGCGCCGGGGATGGGGTTTTTCCTGAGCCATGTTCCGTTGGCATATTTAAAAAAATCGTCGCCGGGCCTTATGGTGGTATCCATGTTTTTAATCACCGGATCGTTGTCAGCATAAATTTTTGTTTTGTTCTCGCAGGCGGCAAACAGGGCGAGCATTAATGCTCCGGCTAACAACGCAGGAGGCGAATTTTTTTTGATCATAAAATTAATTAGGTGTATAAAAAAAAATACAACGGTTGTATGGAATAATAGAATGCAGGACAACAAATTTATTAAAAAAGGCAGTCTTAATAAATACCCTGAAAAAAACCTGCTAAAGAAACATCAAAATAATAACACACTTTTCTGAGCGTATCCAGCCTGATATCAATTTTTCCCGACTCGAGCCTGGCGATATTAATATTGGTTTCGGCCAGAAACTTTTCCTGTGTAACCTGGTTTTGCCTGCGCAGATTTTTGATCTGGAGCGCAATTTTCTTCTTAAATGCCTCGTCGGAGTTAGTAAGGTATTCAAAGTCAGTAAGTAACATGATTTAATAAAATTAATAAAAAAACTGATTTTTGACAGGGGATTCAAAAATAATTAGCGTTAGTATTTAAAGTTCGTGAAAAATATTTGCAATAATAAGGTGTAAGTAACTATTTATTTAGGTAAAAATTTGTACCGCGCAACAATTACTGGCAGCGAATTTGTTTATTAAGTTGTGCCCTGCATATGTTCTGTGAAAAAAAATTAAATCACCTACCTGTGAAAAACTTTTTTTGAATTCTCAGACGCCCAAGTTGAGATTTTTTGTTCTTTGTTTTGGGTTTAATCAATAGTTTAAATTAATTAGGGGAAAGGGAGCTTCCAAAAAGGCTCTCTTTTTTTGTTTAATATTTTTTACTATGCATGCATAGTAATTACTATATTTAGATTTTTATAATACTATGCAATTTAAATTTACAGATGAGCAGCTGATGATTAAGCAGGCTGCCCGTGATTTTGCCCAAACCGAATTAAAACCCGGCGTAATTGAGCGCGATGATCACCAGAAATTCCCGGCCGCACAAATAAAAAAATTAGGAGAGCTTGGCTTTTTAGGGATGATGGTTTCGCCGCAATATGGCGGCAGTGGTATGGATGCCATATCATACGTGCTGGCCATGGAAGAGATCTCGAAGATAGATGCCTCCACCGCCGTGGTGCTTTCTGTAAATAACTCGTTGGTTTGTAGCGGACTGGAGAAATTTGGAAGTGAATTTCAAAAAGAAAAATATTTGGTCCCCCTGGCCAGGGGCGAAAAGATAGGCGCTTTCTGCCTTTCGGAACCGGAAGCGGGCTCTGATGCCACATCGCAAAAGACCACTGCTGTTGACATGGGCGATTATTACCTGCTTAATGGTGTAAAAAACTGGATCACCAATGGCGGCACCGCTTCTACCTATATTGTAATGGCCCAAACTGATGTTTCAAAAAAGCATAATGGTATTAATGCCCTTATTGTTGAAAAGGGCATGGAAGGCTTTACAATAGGCCCCAAAGAAAATAAGATGGGCATCCGTGGGTCTGATACGCATTCAATCATGTTTGCTGATGTTAAAGTGCCTAAGGAAAACCGGATCGGGGCAGAAGGATTCGGTTTTAAATTCGCGATGGCTGTGCTGGACGGTGGGCGGATAGGTATTGCCGCGCAGGCTTTAGGGATAGCTGCGGGAGCACACGAGCTGGCTTTGCAATATGCAAAAGAGCGGAAGGCTTTTGGTAAAACCATAGCCGATTTACAGGCCATTCAATTTAAACTGGCCGATATGGCTACCGAAATTGAAGCTGCGCGTTTACTTTGCATTAAAGCCGCCTGGCTAAAAGATAAGGGATTGCCGTATGCCCAGGCCAGCTCAATGGCCAAGCTTTTTGCATCGGATGTAGCTATGCGGGTTACTGTTGAAGCCGTGCAGATTCATGGGGGATACGGCTACGTAAAGGAATATCATGTAGAACGTTTAATGCGGGATGCTAAAATTACCCAGATTTATGAGGGTACATCAGAAATTCAGCGGATTGTCATTTCGCGCGAGGTGTTGAAATAATGGGCCGATTTTTATACTTTTGAAAAAGTATATTAAATTAGTAGACTATTTTAAATCAACATGAATTTAAAAACCATTATAGCAACCCTATCATGCGCTGTGCTTTTGCAGGCTGCATCGGCTCAAACAAAACTTAAAACAGGTGTTTGGCGCGGAGCGCTTACAACAAAATCGGCTAACGAGATCCCTTTTAATTTTGAGGTTAAAGATACCGCCGGTAAACAACAGCTTGCTATAATTAATGGTGCCGAAAGGTTTAAGGTAACTGATGTTACCTCCAGGGGCGATTCTGTTTTTATACAAATGCCCCTTTTTAATTCGGAATTTAAACTGAAGCTGGATGGTGGTAAGCTGAAAGGTAACTGGGTAAGGCACCTGGCCAGCCAGGATTTGCTGGTGCCATTTGCTGCCGAACCCAATACTGCCTGGCGGTTTTTAAAGAACCCTGCAAAACCTGCTTTTAATGCAGGCGGCCGATGGTCGGCCATCATTGGCGAAGGTGAGGGGCGGGATACCACCGTAGGTGAATTTAAACAGGTGGGCGATAAGCTAACCGGCACATTTTTAACCACCACCGGCGATTACCGTTACCTGGAAGGAATTGTATCGGGCGATAAGCTTTACCTTTCCTGCTTTGACGGTGGTCATGCCTATACTTTTACCGCAACAATAAAAGATGAACAAACCATTACCGATGGTAAGTTTTACGCGGGTTACTCCTCTGTACAATCATGGGCCGCGGTAAAGGATGCAAACGCCAAATTGCCGGATGCCTATTCATTAACCGCGCTTAAGCCAGGCTTTAAAAAGATAGATTTTAGTTTTAAGGACATCAACGGCAAAACAGTTTCTTTACAGGATGATAAATACAAAAACAAGGTAGTTATTGTGCAGATCCTCGGCTCGTGGTGCCCCAACTGCATGGATGAAACCGCTTATATGGTTAACTACTACAAAAAATACCAGCCTAAAGGCGTAGAAGTAGTTGGTTTAGCCTATGAAAGAACTACCGATTTTGCCAAATCGCAAAAGGCCTTACAGCAGGTTAAAAACCGTTTCAACGTGCCTTATGAATTGCTGATAACCGGCTACACCAGCGATAGGGCCGAGACGTCAAAAAGTTTGCCCATGCTCTCGAAAGTGGTAGGTTTCCCCACAACCATTATTATTGATAAAAGCGGCGATGTACGTAAGATCCACACCGGCTTTAACGGCCCGGGTACTGGTGAGTATTATACCGTGTTTATTAATGAGTTTGAGAAACTGACAGACGATCTGCTGGCCGAGCCTTCCGGAGCAATAAAGGGGAAGTAATAAAAGAGTGTGATTATAATCCTTTAATTACAGAACGATTAACGATCAAAGAATAATTATTCTTTAAGAAACTCATCCACGGCCTTTACCGCGTTCTCATACCGGTTATCTCCTGTGCCCGAGATGAGCACATATCTTGCGTTGAGGGCGTTCAGTTCCTTGTACCAAACATTCATAAAGTGTTCGCGCATGGTGGGGAAGTTACGCAAGGGGTCGTCCTGCCAGGGCAGATCGATATTTAATAATAAATATAAGTCATAAGGATGTTTGGGCAATTCATCCAGTACCTCCTGTGGCGAGCGGCCAAACATCGCGTCGCTCCAGATTTTTACGGTGATGAAAGTAGTATCGCAGATCAGGATCTTATTGGCCTTTGGCAGCAGTTCATCTTCTAACGCCAGCTGACCGTAAAACATATTGATCTCATCCTGCCAGGTGCAGGCATCGGTGAGTTTTTCGCAATAGCCACGTGCATACTCTGGTACTGCAATGGTATGATAATGCGCAGCCAAATAATCAGACATGGTTGATTTACCTGTTGATTCGGGACCTACTACTGCTATTTTGAGGATGTTGTTCATGAACGAGTTTACCGATGCAAAAGCGGGTAGTCATGCTGAAAACAAGTTCGGCATGACTACCCGCTTTAAATTAAAAACAGATTACCTTTCCAGCTTTGGCACTCTCGTTGGCGTATCTGTACCTGCAACTATGCTGCGCGAGCTTAAAGCAATTGCCCTTATGGTTGATGTGATATTGTTTACATCCAACGAACTGAACTCATCTTTTACGGTATGGTAAAGCTTATCAATATCTATCTGATCTGTTGAAATGGTATGCGCAGGCACACCTACTTCGGCCAGTGAGGCGTTATCGCTGCGATAAAACAGGTCTTGCTCGGGGTACGGATCAGGGTAAAACTTAAAGGTAGTTCCTTCCAGGTTTTTTTGCAGGATCTTACCGAAATCAGACCGTTCAAAGCCGGTAATGAATGCCGAGTTTGTGCCAAATTTTGAGGCTTTGCCTATCATCTCGATGTTAAACATCGCCGTCACTTTATCAGGCTCAACCTGGGTTGCAAAATACTGCGAGCCATATTCACCAATCTCTTCGGCAGTAAAGGCCACAAAAATAAGCGTACGGGCATTGTTGTTTAGTTTTTTGTAATATTTGGCTAATGATAGTACAGCAGTTGTACCCGATGCATCATCATCGGCGCCATTGGCAATGCTATCACCTTCCATAGGTTTTATGATGCCCAGGTGATCATAGTGGCCCGAGAACACTACATATTCATCCGGCTTGGTTTTACCGGGAATCATGCCGGCAACGTTAAATAAAGGCAACTCTTCACTTTTGGCTTCAAAGCTTACATCAAATGCTGTTACGGCATCAAACCTGCCCAGCACAAATACAACAGGAGTGTTTTTTTTACCTTTGAAGGTAACGCTGCCCCTGCCGCTAACCCCCCGCACACGTTTAAACAGATCATTAAACTTAGGGTCAACCAGCACCAGTGTTTTTTTACTACTGCGGGCGATAGCGCCATATTCCTGCCTGAAATTTTTATCGGCAGTTACTACTACCACCTGCACATCCGGACTGGTTGCCCAGCTAAATGATTCGCCGCCTGTGGCAAACGCGCTGTCGGCCACTATGCTTTTGCCATTTATGCTCACCGTGAGCTTAACAGGGGTGGTGCGTACCATGGTAAAATTTTGCCTGAAACCGCTGTTGCCTTTTAATGGCACTAAACCGGCCTGGGTATATTCGCCCTCAATAAATTTAGCTGCTTTTTCAATGCCCGGAGTAAAGGTGGCCCTGCCCTGCATATCATCGGCAGATAAGGTTTTAATGATGCGGGCAACATCATCCTGACCGATCAGTTTATTTACGTCCTGCGCAAAGCCGCAGGTTGATACAGCTAATAAAGCTGCTGCTAATAAGGTTTTTTTCATGGCTATTTGACTTTTGATTGCAACCAATTGTTACGGAAGGTTTCCTGCTCTTTTGATAGTTGTTTACCTGCTTTTTCGAAAGGTACTACTTCAAAATTAGGGTTTTCTTCTAATACAATGGTTGCCTCATGACTCCCGGTGCGGTTTTTATAATTTACGGTAAGCTTATCTCCCGGTTTTTTCCCGCTTAGCTGATCGTCAAACCCTTTCTGATCTTTAATATCAAGACCGTTAACTTTTAAAATAACATCACCTGCATCAAGCCCTGCCTTGTAAACCGGCGATCCGATTATGGTGCTCGATAATATAGGTAAACCCTCGGCATTTGCGGCACGCGCCTGCCCCGACCTTCCGCGACCGGCGGTGGTTGCCAATGAACCTGCCCATCCTTTACCGGGATCGGCCTTGCGCAATGCCAAACCGCCTTTAGCCAGCAGTTCTTCATAATTATTTTTTTCGATGCCGGTTATATATTTCTTAAAAAAATCGGCCGCGAATTTAGGGTTGTTGGTTACTTTGGCAAGGTCGGTTTGCAAATCCGGCACGGTGTAGGGTTTCATAATTTTGCCCCGGCTTAGCCAAACCTGGCGCATGTAATCATCCAGTGTCATATTAAAATCGCTGCGCAGGCGTAAATCAAGGGCGAGAGCTATAGCGCCGCCGTAAGTATAATAGCTTGTAAAATCGTTAGCATTATTGTTTGGGTCGATAGATACCCCTGCATCAGCAAATACCGAGTAGCGGCTCATTTGCGTAGCCGGATATTTAGCGGCAGCGGGGGTATTGAGTATTTGGTTGATTAAGCCAGCCAAAGTAACGGTATAATCATCAAGATCAACAAAACCCGAGCGTACCAGCAGCAGTTCGCCATAATATTGCGTAAACCCTTCGGCAAACCAAAGCTCACTGCTCATGTTGGCATGCTCAAAATTAAATGGCTCCAATGATTTTGGGCGGATGCGCTTTACATTCCAGCTGTGGAAGTATTCGTGGGCGTATACACCCAATAGTCTTTTCTCCAACCCTTCAACCTTTGGCGCGGGGATAGTGATACAGGTAGAATTGCGGTGTTCCATACCGTCGCCCGATGTGGTTGGGTAAATATCGCTGATGAAAGTGTACTCGCCATAGTCATAGGCAGGCAGTTCGCCAAAAACGGCTTTTTCTTCCAATACCATTTTAGCCACCATTTTCCCGAAGTTATCAATCACCTGCTGATTGTCGTCGGAGTGGACGGTCAGGTTTATTTTCAGTTTTTTATTATCGGTGTTCACTACATCCCAGCTGCTAACTTTATGATCTGATAGCTCGGTAGGGCAATCCATCATGTATTGCAGGTTGGGCGCGCTGTAAACGTTGCTGCCTTCGTGCTTAAGCTGGGTGGCAACATGCCATCCGTACTTTTCCAGGTCATTAAACTGGAAAGTTACCGGTCTTTTCTCCTGGCCTACAACCCACATAAAAGTGGCCGGCATATTGAGGTGGGCATGGCTGGGATCAATACTGGCGTAGGTTCCGTCTGTCCAGTTGCCAAACAGGGTATAACTTACTTTTACGGTTGCCGGGTGTTCATCTATTTCGTACAGGTCACCTTCCAGCTGCTTAAGTTCAAGTGCCTTACCCTCTACATCGGTAGCTTTTACGTTATAAATATTTTTACCAAACTCATGGGTGGCATAGCGCCCGGCTGACGAACGGCTCATGCGCAACAGCATCTTATCCGGCGCTTGCGGAATGGTTATGGTTACCTCCGCCTCGTGGTGGGCAGCGTTAGGGAACGAGATGGAATAATAAATGGCTTTTGGTGCATCCTGCTGTGCGCTGACTGCGGTAGCAAACAAGGTAGCAAAGGCGAGTAGAAATGATCTTTTCATGTAATCCTGGTTAACAGGGCTGAAAATACAACTAATCGTGGAAATGTATTATATCAATATTATTACGAAGGGAAATTTAGCTCGAGGAGTATCTTTTGTTTCAAGATAGGTAAATCATTGATAATCACTTGCCAGATCAGATCGAAGTCGATACCAAAATATTCATGAACAAGCACATGCCTCATTCCAATTATCTGCTGCCATTCCATATCGGTAAATAGTGACTTGGTTTCAGGACTGATGTAATTTGCGGCCTCTCCAATTATTTCGATTTGCTTAATGCATGCGAATCGCATCATGGAATTTGCGAGAAAGGCTTTTATGTCTGTATTTAAAGTGTATACATTAATTTCGTCGATAGCTTTTAGGATATGAAGCAATCTTTGCTAATCACCCGTCTTATCTTTCATAAATTAAGATTTTGTCTTTTTCGATAAACGGAGCAATATATTCAGATACTCCCCTGGATGAGACGAGATCAATCTTTTTATTAAGCCTTTGCTCGATGTCAAATTGCATAGTTACAAAACCAAGTCCGATGTGTTTTGAATAGTCCAGGTCGACCAATATATCTACATCACTTTCCTGGTTAGCTTCGTCACGCGAATAAGAACCAAACAGATAGGCCTTTATCACCGGCTGTCCCGAAAAGTAATCCTTTAACAGGTTTATATCTTTTGTTGAAAGTTGCATCTCATCACAAATATAATAAACACATCACATAACTTTTTGTTAATCACATATAGACGTTATCAATCTACATAAAAACGGCTTTAACAGAATACCGGGCTAATTATGCGTACCTTTAAAGAAATTCTTTAATCTCATGATCCTTTTTTCAAGAAGAAACTTACATTATTCCGATTACAAGTGGACAAGCTATACCACAAACGATCCGCGCGTGAACGGTAAACCGGATGCAACTCCTTTTGCTAAGGATGAGGGTAACGAAATTGTGTACTTAATAAATAAACTAATGATATTATGGGATTACCGTTTTGCTAATACCGGCAATAAAATGGAAAAGCTCATTCACGATAAATTGCCGCCAGAAGTTATTACCCAGGAGGACGTGCAACTATGGCTAAAAGCAAATCTGAAGTTTTAGCGTTGGTTAATTAGGTGAATGGTTGTTAAGTTGGTTTATGCTTCAAATAGCCCACATTTTAACCATTCACTGTTCACCACTCACCACTCACTACTCACCAGCTCACTCCTTTTTAAAATCATAAGGGTTATACTCTACAAAATCGGCTACTTTAACCCTTACCCCTGTTACCTTGCCGTTTTGCACTGTAAACGGGAAAACAGCTTTACCCAAAGTAACATCCGAAAAAGTAACGTAAAAGCGGTTGCCCCCTAATGGCTGCAGTTTGGCGAACATTTTTGGATGGTGTTCAAAACGCATCTCCAGGTCATTGTTTTCGCCCTGCGTAACTGTCATTGTACCATAAAGGCTGTTGGTGTATTTGCCGGTATAATCACCTGCAGATAATGATGGGCGAAGATTTAACAATACCGAATCGCGTAACTTCTTGTCTGTTGCCTGGGCATTGGCTGCCCTGGTTTTAAAGTCTCTTAAGTAAGCATCACTATAATTACGGTAACCCTGCCCAAAATAGGCATCAAGAATTTCCCAGCGCAGCGCCTCAAAAAACAGGTTCTGATCGGTATTGGTTAGTATGATGATACCCAAATTATCCTTTGGCGATAGTGTTACCGACGACAGGTAACCGTTTACCCCTCCATCATGCATCACCAGGCGGTGACCCGAGTAGTCCTGGATAAACCAGCCCAAACCATATAGCTCAAAGTTATCTTCGCCATTTAAATGATGAACACTGCTAACAATATCCTGCGGCTGCCTGGTGGCTTGTATCGCCGCCGATGGAATCACCTGCCTGTTGCCAACTTTACCGTCATTCAGCAAAGCCATCACCCATTTGCTCATATCATTTACCGATGAACTGATACCCCCCGCGGGTGCAAGCCCATCTATCTGGCAATAAGGTATGGCAGTAAGGCGGCCATCGGTAAGCGAATGCGGTACAGTGCGATTTAATGATTTGGGCAAATCTGCCGTTAGGGCAAGGGTGTTGCTCATACCCAGCGGGGCAAAAATGTTTTCTTTGAGGTACACTTCCCAGGGTTTGCCGGTTACCTTCGGGATGATTTGCCCGGCGGTTAAAAATGCTGCATTGGTATATCCCCATTTGGTACGAAAGGCATAGGGCGCCTTAATTTGCCCTAATTTTTTAATAACCTCATCGCGGGTAAGGTTAGTGTTGTAAAAAGTAAAATCGCCCTGGAAGGTTCGTAAGCCAAGGCGGTGACACAGCAGATCACGCACTATTGCCTCCTCACCGGCCGGTTTATTATCAAGTTTAAATTCGGGTATATATTTGGTTACCTTATCATCCAATGAAAGCTTGCCATTGGCCTGCAGCATGGCCAGGGCGGTAGCTGTGAAAGCTTTGGTGTTGCTGCCTATCATAAACAGCGTATTTATATCAACATTATTGGGCAGGCCAAGCTCTTTGATGCCATAGCCTTTCATCAATACTATTTTGTTATCCTTAACAATGCAAACCGCAACACCCGGAATACGCCAGTTGGTTAGCGCCCGGCTTACATACAGATCAAGGCTATCCTTAATAAATTTGCTTCTGTTGGCATGTTGTGCCAGGGTAATGTTTATAAACGAAATGCAAAAGATGACAGGTAGAAGTATTTTTTTCATTACACAGTTTTTATACTTTGTTAATGTACTAAATTAACGCAAAATTTACGGCGGCATTGCTTATTCTCAAAATAATGCCGCACACATCATTCAAAGTATAATTATATGAGATTTTACCGTTCAGGATCATTATTCCTGTTGATCGTTTTGTTCGTTTTTAGCAGCAGTTGGGTTAAAGCACAACGCGCGCTTACCCATTGGGCAAACAATGGCTACCAGTATTATAAAATTACAGGCGGCGAAATAGCCGTTTATGATACCCGTGATACCAGTAAAAAATCAGTTTGGATAAGCAGCGCCATGCTTACACCCAACGGAGGCAAGCCAATTGGCATAAAAAGATTTACTGTATCTGATGATGGTAAAAAAGTGCTCATCAACACCAATACAAAAAAAGTATGGCGTTATGATACCCGGGGCGATTACTGGGTTTTTGATACCGGTACACAAAAGCTTTGGCAGCTTGGTAAAAGCCTGCCCGAATCATCGTTGATGTTTGCCAAGCTTTCGCCGGATGGCAGCAAGGCGGCTTATGTAAGCGGGCATAATATTTATGTAGAGGATTTGGCGGCTGGTACTGTTAAACAATTAACAACCGATGGCAGTACCCATGTAATCAATGGTACTTTTGATTGGGCGTATGAAGAAGAATTTGGCTGCCGTGATGGGTTTCGCTGGTCGCCGGATAGCCGCAACATCGCTTACTGGAAAATAGACGCCACCAAAATTAAAAGCTACTTAATGCTGAACACCACAGATTCTATATACCCATTTGTGGTGCCGGTAGAGTACCCTGTTGCGGGCGAAGATCCAAGCTCGGCAAAAATTGGCGTGGTTGATATCAGCACGGCTGCAACCAAATGGATAGATATCCCCGGCGATGCCGTACAGCATTATATCCCCCGTATGGAGTGGAGCATAAACCCGAATGAAATTATCCTGGAGCAGTTGAACCGGGCGCAAACCGAGAGCCGTGTGTTCATCGGCAATGTATCAAACGGAAAAACCCGCATCGTCCGCGAAGAAAAAAGTGATTCATGGATTGATGGCAAGGAACGCTGGAACAATGGCGACCCGATTGGCTGGGAGTGGATAAACAAAGGGAAAGACTTTTTGTGGGTGAGCGAAAAAGACGGCTGGAAACATATTTACCGTGTTAGCCGCGAAGGCAAAGAAACCCTGATCACCAAAGGCGATTATGATGTAATAACCGTGAGTTTGATTGATGAGGCCGGAGGCTATATCTATTTTATGGCTTCGCCGGATAATGCTACCCAAAAATATTTATACCGCATAAAAATAGCCGGCGGCAAAGCTGAGCGCGTTTCGCCTGCCGATGAACCGGGAACGCATGGTTATGATATTTCGCCAAACGGAAAGGTTGCTTTGCACAATTTTAGTAACAGCTATACCCAGCCGGTTAGCGAGGTGGTAAGCCTGCCCAACCATAAACATATTGGCGGCAATGTTATTGTGCTAAACAAAGATGCCAAAAACAAGCCCGAATTTTTCAAAGTAAAAACGGCTGATGGCATCGAGATGGATGGCTGGATGATGAAACCAACCAATTTTGATCCTAATAAAAAATACCCGGTTGTATTTACCGTTTATGGCGAGCCTGCCGGGCAAACCGTTACCGATACCTGGGGTGCGGGCCGCAATGGCTTATACGTGGGCAGCATGGCCGATGACGGGTACATCTACATGTCAGTTGAGGGGCGTGGTGCACCTGCTCCAAAGGGCACGGCATGGCGCAAGGCGATTTACAAAAACATCGGCATCATCAACATTCGCGACCAGGCAATGGCTGCCAAAGAGATCCTGAAATGGCCTTTTGTTGATTCAACCCGTATAGCAGTACATGGCTGGAGCGGCGGCGGATCATCAACCCTTAACCTGATGTTCCAGTTTCCGGAAATTTACAAAACAGGGATAGCTGTTGCGGCTGTAGGCGACCAGTTAACTTATGATAATATTTACCAGGAGCGCTACATGGGTGTGCCGGTTAACGACGAAGGCCGTGCCGCGTTTATTAAAGGTTCGCCGGTTACGTATGCTAAAAACCTGCGTGGCAACCTGCTGTACATTCATGGTACGGGCGATGATAACGTGCACTACAAAAATGCCGAAGAGCTGATAAACGAGCTGGTAAAATACAACCGCCAGTTTGAGCTGATGGCATACCCCAACCGTACGCATGGTATTTTTGAAGGACCGGGCACAACGTTGCACCTGCGTACCATGTTCACCAAATATTTAAAAGAGCATTGCCCTCCGGGAGGAAGATAGACCGTTGGGTTTAAAAAAAAAGGGGCTGTCACGTAGGTTGTGAACAGCCTCTTTTTTTTGCCATTTATCGGGGAAGGAGGGATGGTGAAGAACGTTTTTATATAGGAAATTCTCTGAATCCCAATTTACTTTTGATACGGCTTCATTTCTGCAGGTATTTAGTTAAATATAGACGAGTCCGTCTCCAGGTGTGCAAAAGCTTTGCAGATAGTAGCGTTGTGTATAGGTTTGTTGGCAGATATAGCATGTAATATTCAATATGTTGAGCTCCTCCGGAGCTCTAAAATCAAATTTGTTTGTTTTTCTACAAAGCTTTTGCTCCGCTGGAGCAGAAAAGCATGCTTAAAAGCTGTAATAGCGGCCTCTGTTGGAAAGCTATTGTTAGCATTCATCGTAAGTTACTTCCATTAAGCAAATCTTGCAAGATTTACAAATGTTTACTGTTGACTTTGCCCTCGAAGAATACAATTTATGAAATAAATAGGCTTACCCTACTGCCGGGCAAATGTCAATCCATCCACCGTAACTGTACTTATTTTACCAAGCTCATCAATGCTGAAACTGGCGGTAACCTTACCATACTCCTTACGCGCATACGGCCCCCTAAAGGTGTCATAATTCCAGCAGGTGGCCTGGGCGGTAAGGAATTGATTTATATTAAACGATAATACTTCGCCGGCTACAGTGATAACTACCGAACCATAAAGCGGATCGGAATAGGTGCCCGCATAAGCTTTAATATCCAGCGTTGGATGTGTCCCCATCACCCTTTTTGCTTCGTAATCTTTTTCGGCCTTTTCACCCTTGGCCCTGATGTCGGTATACAGGGTTTGAAATTCCCTGCTCCAATCACGGTTGCCGCCCAATGAAAAATAATCAAATGTTTTAAACATCAGCGCGTGGCGAAGCTCGGCATGATCCAGGTTGGCCAGTATATATACGCCTATCTTCTTATCTACTATCATCCCATTGATAGCTATCAGCCCGGTAAGGCTTCCGGTATGAAAATCTATCTTCTGTCCCTGGTAATCCTGCTGGAACCAGCCCATGCCGTATGTTACCCAATGTGGTTTGGTAATGCGCGCGGTGGGATAAAAGTCACCTTCGGATACAAATGCCTGTGGCTTAAGCAGCATAGCCCAGCTTTCGGGCTTCAGCAGGCGCTGATTTCCATATTTGCTGCTATCCAGCATGCAATTTACCCATTTGGCCATATCATCCACGCATGACCATACGCCCCCTGCCGGGGCAATTGCGTTGTTAGTGTCTTTTTCCACTACAATAATGGCGCTATCAATCTTAACATGCGTGGAAGTTTGGTTTGGTATGCCCTTAGATTTTGCAAAAGTAGGCACCGTACGGGTCATTTTTAGTGGCGTAAAGATCCTTTTCTGTATAAAAGTTTCCCATGGCATGCCACTGGCTTTTTCAATTACCTTGCCCGCGGCCAGGTAAAATATATTCTGATAAACAAAGCCTGCCCTAAAACCGTACTGGGGCTTCACCAGCCGCATACGGTGCAAAACTTCGTCAGATGATATATCCATGATTCCCCATAAATAATCGGTATTACCTACACCGCTGTCATGCAAAAACAGGTCGCGAACGGTGAGCTCACGGGTAACATAAGGATCATAAAGCCGAAAATCGGGCAGGTAATCAATAACCTTATCATCCCAGTGCAGCTTGCCCTCATCAACCAGTATTGCAGCGCAGGCAGCTGTCATGGCCTTTGTTGTGGATGCAATGCCAAAAATGGTTTGTGTATCAACCTTGCCGGGCTTGTTCAGCTCGCGCACACCATAACCTTTGGCAAATATTACATGCCCATCTTTTACCACTGCAATGGCCAGGCCGGGTACATGCCAATCGGTAACGGCCTGTTGTACATAATTGTCAAACGCTTTAATATCGGGAGTAGTTTGCGCCAGTGATATGGCTGGGAGCAGGCATGCAAAGAGAAAGCCATTTAAAAATTTCATGGTATTATGGTAAGGTTTTAAGCCATGAATATAGACATAAAATATAATTCGCATCCAAATTTCATATGCAAGTAAGGCGCAAAAAAATACCCCTTGCAAGCGCAAGGAGTATTCATTTATAATTGGTTAAAAAACTATGATTAATAACTGGTGGTTGCGTCTTCCCCATTTTCCGTATAATTGAAGGCTTCGCTTGCTTTTGCAGATTTAACCAGGTCGGTATCAAAATCGCTTTTGCGGCCAAGTATAGTGAAGTTTTCGGCAACTACCTCGGTGGTGTATTTCTTAACGCCATCCCTATCCTCGAACGACCGGGTTCGCAGCTTACCTTCAATATAAACCAGTTTTCCCTTTTGTAAAAATTTGGCAGCCACATCTGCAAGGCCACGCCACATTACAATATTATGCCATTCGGTTTGTTCAATTTTGCGGCCATCCTTATTGAAACTTTCAGAAGTAGCTAAAGGAAAGCTGGTTACAGACACGCCTCCATCTAAAATTCGCAACTCCGGATCCTTGCCTAAATGGCCAACAAGGATAACTTTATTTATTCCTGACATGCCCTAAATTAACGAAAATTAATCTACAAATTAAAAATGTTTTTTAATAATATAAAAATAATTTGTGGAAGTGCCAGTTCAGGCAAATTTTCAACTGATACGTAAATCCAGTTTGTTTCGGTTTTTAAAGGTTTTTTATCCGTTTTAATCATCCGTACAAATAATCGCTGATGGGTAAGGATGTGTTTTAATACTGATGTGTCTTCTACAATGTTTATGTCGTCACCAAAAATCGCAAGGGCTTCGGGTAATTTAACCAGTTCATCTGCGGGTAGTAAAGATGCGGTTTCAACCATCGGTAAATCGTACATATTGGCCCATATGTCTTTATCGCCTCTTTTATTCATTAAAATGCTGTTGCCATCGGTAATTAAAAAGTAGTTAAAAAAACGTTCTCTAACTTTTACCGTTTTCAATTTTACGGGTAAACTGGCCGTTGCATTGCTGGTAAAAGCAACGCAACCGGTACGTACCGGGCAAATACCGCAGGCCGGATTTTTAGGCTTGCAAAGCATCGCCCCAAACTCCATCATGGCCTGGTTATGCAGCCCGGGGTTTTTAGTATTAAGCAAATCATTTGCTATGTTCTGGAATATTTTTTTGCCGGTGGTTGAATTGATAGCATCATAGATTCCAAAATAGCGGGCCAGTACCCGGTAAACGTTTCCATCAACAACAGCTTTGGCCTGGTTTGATGAAAAGGAAGCAATTGCCGCGGCAGTATATTCGCCAATACCCTTCAGTTTAATAAGTTCATCATAGCTTTGCGGGAATACCCCCTTATGCGCCTCCTGCACCAGTCGGGCCGTTTTAAGCATATTGCGCCCCCGTGAATAATAACCAAGACCCTGCCATAATTTAAGCACTTCATCCTCATGGGCGGTGGCAAAATGGCTTACAGTAGGATATTTTTCGATAAAACGGTTAAAATAAGGCATACCCTGCTCAACACGCGTTTGCTGTAAAATAATTTCAGAAAGCCAAATTGTATAGGCATCGGTGGTGTTTCGCCAGGGCAAATTGCGCTTATTTTTAAGGTACCATTGCACCAGTTCGTCGGTAAAGTTCATTGGGGTAAAAGTAATGGTTTAGGTTATAGGTTAAAGGTAAAAGGCGAAAGGTATTTCGATGCAGATGGCATTTTAAAAAAATAGGTTTCCCTGATTAGTAGTTTTCAACAGCCTAAAAATTAGGTTAAAGGCAAAAGGTTGCTTCATCAGATTGAAAGAGGTAGCTTTGGTAAAGGGTAAAAAGCGAGAGTTTTAATAGTATTTGCACCCTTTCTTTTGCCTTTCGCCTTTTACCTTTCGCCTTTCACCTCCCATCCCTTATTCCGCCTTCCTAATTAGTTGTAAATAGGTGCTTTACCCTATACTTTGTAACAGGAATGTACGTTTTTAGTACTGGGTAAAAAAAATATGTTAAATATTTCGCTCTTAAATTTTAAAGCGATACTTTTGCAACCCCAAAACAGTTAAGTATTTATATAAAAAATAAAAGTAAATCAGATATGACTAAGGCAGAAATTATAACTGAAATCTCATCTAAGACAGGTATTGAGAAAGTAGACGTGCAGGAAACTGTTGAGGCATTTTTTAAAGTTGTTAAAAGCTCAATGGTTGGTGGCGAAAATGTTTACGTCAGAGGATTCGGTAGTTTTGTAGTGAAAAAAAGAGCAAAAAAGACTGCTCGTAACATCTCAAAAAACACTGCCATCATTATTCCGGAGCATTTTGTGCCAAGCTTTAAACCAGCAAAAACTTTTGTTGAGAAAGTAAAAACAGGCAACAAAGCCAGCAAATAATTTAAGATATGTATAAAAAACAAATAGCCGTTAGTGTAGCAATAGTTATTGTTATGGGCTATTTGTATTATTTACCTGTTAAAGGTTTAATAAAACCCAAAGAGGCCAAAAGCGATAAAACAAACGTACTTACCAGCCGCAAGGCCACCACAGTAACGGTTGATATGGTATCAGAACCGGCCAAAACCGCGATTGGGGCGGGTTTGGCAGCCAAGATAAACGACCTTGAAGGGCAATTGAAAAACGCATCGGGCACTGATGCCAATAAGTTGCAACAGCAACTGGCAAAACAGTGGGATGATGATAACCAGCCTGCACCAGCAGCATTTTACTACCAGGCATTGGCCCGTAAGCAAAATAAAGCCGAAGATTGGTTAAATGCAGGTAATCGTTTTAACGATGCATACAAACTTACCCAGGATACTTTATTGCAGCCCGCTTTTGTAAGTAACGCTGCAGAGGCTTTTCAAAACGCCTTAAAGTTACAACCTGAAAGCCTTGCAGGCAAAACAGGATTAGGCATAGCATATGTAAATGGCGCTGCCAGCCCTATGCAAGGTATAGCCTTATTGCTTGAAGTAGTAAAAAAAGACCCGAAGAACTGGAACGCAAACCTCAATTTAGGGATGTTTGCCATGAAATCGGGCCAGTACGAAAAAGCGGTTACAAGGTTTAAAACATTACTTGCCCAAAAAACTGAACTGGAGCCAACATTTTACCTGGCCGAAAGTTACAAACAACTGGGCATGAAAAAGGAAGCTATTGACGCTTACCAAAAATGCAAAGAAATGATGCCCGACCCTGTGTTTGGGCAACGTATTGATGAATACATAAAAGAATTAAAGAATTAATCACATTTAAAAATTATTACTATGCCGAGCGGTAAAAAACGTAAAAGACACAAAATGGCTACCCACAAACGTAAAAAACGTTTAAGAAAAAACAGACATAAAAAGAAATAAGCTGCTATATGTTAGCAGATTTTACCCGCCTTTATTAAAGGTGGGTAACTTTTTATTACGAGTGTTTTTTACCCACTTATTTACATACGGTTTTTGCCGTTTTAAGAAATGGAGTAGCAGTTGATAAAAGAATTAATTATCGATTCATCCCCCAATGGGGCTACCATTGCATTATTACAGGACAAACAACTTGTAGAACTTCACAAAGAACAAACCAGCAATAATTATACTGTTGGAGACATTTACCTTGGGCGTATAAAGAAAATTATGCCCAGTTTAAATGCCGCCTTTGTGGATGTAGGCTACGAGAAGGATGCCTTTTTGCATTACCTTGATCTTGGTCCGCAGGTGCAGAGCCTGCTGAAGCTGACCAAACAGGTACGTAGCGGGGGATATCAGTCAAAGCTTTTGGATGGCTTTAAGCTGGAAGCCGATATCAATAAAGGAGGCAAGATCTCTGATATATTGACAAAGGGCCAGCTTATACCGGTACAAATAGCCAAAGAACCAATATCAACCAAAGGACCGCGTTTAAGTTCTGATCTTTCTATCGCAGGGCGATATGTAGTACTGGTCCCGTTTTCGGAAGCCATCTCTATCTCCAAAAAAATAAAAAGCAATACAGAGCGTAACCGCCTGCGTAAGGTTGTTGAAAGTATTAAGCCAAAGCATTTTGGTGTAATTATCCGTACGGTATCTGAAGGTAAAGGCGTTGAGGAATTACAGAAGGATTTGCTTGATCTGATATCAAAGTGGGAATCATTTATAACCAGGTTGCCGTCAACCGAACCGGCTAAAAAGGTTCTGGGCGAAATCGGGCGTACATCAACTATCCTCAGGGATATATTGAACCCCGATTTTCAGCATATCTATGTAAATGATAATGGCATGTTCGAAGAAATTCGGTCATACATCCATGAGATCTCGCCCGACATGGAAAGTATAGTGCGCATGCATAAGCATAAAGAGCCTATATTTGAACATTTTGGCATTGATAAACAGATTAAAGGAGCCTTTGGCAAAACCGTAAACCTTGCCGGCGGCGCTTACCTGGTTATTGAACATACCGAAGCTTTGCACGTTATTGACGTAAACAGCGGTAACCGTACAGCCAGTAAAGAAAACCAGGAAGAGAACGCATACCAGGTAAACAAAGAAGCGGCTAAAGAAATTGCCCGCCAGTTACGTTTGCGCGATATGGGCGGCATTGTTGTTATCGATTTTATTGATATGCACAAACCGCAAAACCGCAAAGAACTGTTTGATTTCCTGCGTACCGAAATGACATTGGACAGGGCCAAGCACACCATTTTACCACCAAGTAAATTTGGATTGGTGCAAATTACACGCCAGCGTGTAAGACCCGAAATGAACATTGTAACCAGCGAAGTGTGCCCTACATGTAATGGTACCGGTACCATTAGGCCAACCATTTTGCTGATGGATGACATTGAAAATAACTTCAATTATATATTGGATGAACAAAACGAAAAGGGCATTTCCTTATACGTACACCCATATATTGAAGCCTTTATTAAACAGGGTATTTATACCCGCCAGATGAAGTGGTTTGTGAAATACGGTCAGTGGATTAAGGTTAAAAGTAACCCCGCTTACCAGATCACCGAGTTCCACTTCTTCTCCAGTAAAGACGAAGAGATCAAATTATAGATTTCAAATGTGCAGATATTGGATGTGCAGATGTTGGTGAAACGTCTGCACATTTTTTGTTTGGGGAGATTTGAGGCTGATATAATTTCGCGGAATACTGGTCTAAAAGAACAGTAGTCCTTTGTCTTTTGTCCGATAATCCTTTGTCCAAATAAGATTAAACTGGTCTAAAAGAAAGAAGTCCTTTGTCTTTCGTCCGATAATCCTTTGTCCAACAATCTCTGTCCAAATAAGTTTAAACATTTAACTAAAAAAAACGTATAATGCAGGTGTCGATAATTCTTAATAATGTACAAAAAGCCCCCTTTGTCGTTAATCCTGTTTTTTTTTGTTGTAATATACAGCAAAGTGTCCGGACAGGATATTGGGCAAAAATTAACCAGGTTTAACAGTGCCAACGGTTTATCGCAAAATACCATATTCTATATATTAAAAGATAGCTATGGTTTTATGTGGTTTGGTACCCAGGATGGCCTGAACAAGTTTGATGGCTATAAATTTACCGCATACAAGCATTTATCAAACAACAACAAAAGCTTACCGGCCAATAATGTTTTGGCTATCTGCAATGATAAACGGGGTAACATTTGGGTAGGTACGCGCACGGGTGGTTTGAGCAGGCTGGATCGAGCAACGGATGAGTTTGTAAATTATAAAGCAGATGCCCGAAACCCTAATTCTTTAAGCAGCAATAATATTATATTTCTTTTTAACGATGCTGCTAATAACCTGTGGATAGGTACAGATAATGGTTTAAACCTGTTAATGAACGGAGAAACCCGCTTTAAGCATTTTACTCATGACCCCTATAATAAAAACAGTTTAAGCGGTACTTCGGTGAATACAATTTTTGAAGATAGTTATCACCAGGTGTGGGTAGGGACAGAAAACGGACTTAATTTGCTGAACAAAAATAAAAACGGTTTTAAACGTTTTGTTCACAACGACAATAATAACCAAAGTATTAGCGACAATTTTCTCAACGCAATAGAAGAA
Source organism: Mucilaginibacter sp. P5_A4 (assembly GCF_056400605.1). NCBI lineage: Bacteria > Pseudomonadati > Bacteroidota > Sphingobacteriia > Sphingobacteriales > Sphingobacteriaceae > Mucilaginibacter > Mucilaginibacter sp. P5_A4. The sequence goes on from NZ_JBFUKX010000011.1 coordinate 110,692, forward strand.
GATGAGCATCATAACCTTTGGATAGGCACCAATAAAGGCTTAAACTTATTGCACAGGAGCAACGGAACATTTCGGCGTTTTGCAAATGAAATTGATCGTTTCAGCGCAACCGGCTATAATCCTATTTACTGTTTATCGGGCGATAAGGCCGGGAACCTTTGGGTTGGTACCAATACCACGTTACAGTTGTTTGATGTCAATAAAAAAAGTTTCGTGCCAATAAACAACGGCACAGCCGGGAATGAAGATATGCCTAATGATGGTATTTATTCGATTTTAGCCGATCGGCAGCATATGGTTTGGATAGGCACCTCTAGCGAAGGGATATTAAAGTACAGCAAATACCTAAACGTTTTCCCCTCTTATAAATCGGCGCCAAACAATTCCCCATCTGCAAAAAATATTATCAGGGGCCTGGCCGAAGACGATAAATGCGGTCTTTACCTGGCTACCGATGCCGGTTTGGATTATTTTGACGTTGTTAAAAATACTTCCATCAATTACAGCCATAACGATGCGGTACAAAACAGCGTATTAAGTAATTATATATCGTGCATATTGATAAACCGGGCTAAGGACGCCTTGTGGATAGGCACTTATAATAATGGCGCCGACAGGCTGGATCTGAAGTCGAAACGGTTTACACATTTCATTAAAGGGAATCAAGCAGCAGATATCAACAATAATTCGGTTTATGCATTGCTTGAAGATAAAAAAGGGAATATTTGGATGGGAACATATCAGGGCGGGGCCAATTGTTACGATCCTAAAACTAATACGATAAAAAAATATCTGAATAACCCCCTGGACCCTAATTCTATTGCCGACAATTATGTAAATGCGTTTTATGAAGATCATGATGGTAATATCTGGATGGGGGGCTACTCAAAAGGCATTAGTATTTTCAATCCATCCACAGGTAAATTCAAGAGAATAAATAGCGAAAACAGCGGTCTCACCAGTAATGTGATCAGTTATTTTTACGAAGACAACAAGGACCATATGTGGATAGGGACCCTGGAGGGTGGGCTGAATTGCTATAACTTTAAAACAAAAAAGATAACTGCATATACAGAGGATAATGGCTTAATTAATAACACCATAAATTTTATAGCGGCCGATGCTGCGGGTATTTTATGGCTCACCACATTAAAAGGCATAACCCGTTTTGATCCGGCCAATAAAACCTTCAGAAACTTTGGTGAAAATAATGGCATTAAAAGTCTTGAATTTGGTCTTGCAAGCGGCGTAAAACTGGCAGATGGCAGGATTGCAGTTGGAAGCGTTAATGGGTTTAACATCATTGATCCGGCCAGGTTAAGTTTTAATAATAACCCGCCGGCCGTCCGGTTAACCGGGTTTGATTTATTTAACAAACCGGTAAGCGTACAAGCGACAAACTCGCCGTTAAAACAAAGCATTTTATCGGCAAAGCAAATAGTATTGCAGTATTGGCAGTCGGTATTTACTTTTGAGTTTGCAGCATTGGATTATGTTGCACCCCATGAAAACAAGTATGCCTATAAACTGGAAGGTTTTGACCCCGAATGGAGGTATATTGAAAATAAACATACCGTAACTTACACCAACCTTGATGCCGGAACATATACTTTTTGGGTAAAAGCGGCCAACAACGATGGCGTGTGGAATAATAAGCCAACATCAATAAAAGTTATTATAATTCCTCCATTTTGGGAAACGTGGTGGTTTCGTACATTAGTCGCCATTTTTGTTTTAGGCGGTTCGTATGCAGTTTACCGGTTAAGGGTAAGTTTTTTTAAAAGACAAAAGCACGAGCTTGAGAAACAAGTTTATGAGCGTACCGGCCAGATAAGCAGGCAGGCCAATGATCTGCAAACCCTTAACGAAGAATTACAGGTACAGGCAGAAGAATACCAGGCCCAGTCAGAAGAGTTAGCAGAGCAGAAGGAAAAGGAGCACCAGGCCCGTGAAGAAGCCGAAAAAGCTAATTTAGCCAAAAGCACTTTCCTGGCTACCATGAGCCATGAAATACGCACACCAATGAATGGCGTATTGGGTATGGCATCTTTGTTATCCGATACTGAATTGGATGGTGAGCAAAGAGAATATACGGATGCCATACTCACCAGCGGCGAATCATTATTAACCGTTATTAATGATATTCTTGATTTCTCCAAGATCGAATCGGGCAACCTTGAGCTCGATCCGGCAGATGTAGACCTGAGAAAATGTATAGAAGATGTTTTTGATCTTTTTGCTTCAAAATCTGCAAAAGCCGGAATCGACCTTGTTTACCATATCGAGGATAATGTTCCTGCTCATATCTTTGCCGATGGATCGCGGTTGCGCCAGATTCTTGTTAACCTGGTTGGTAATGCTACCAAATTTACCCACAAAGGCGAAGTGTTTGTATATGTAACATCCGCTGCATTAGCAACCGGCGAGCTGCAATTAATCTTCCGGGTAAGAGATACCGGTATAGGTATTGCCGAAGATCAGATTGATAATTTATTTAAAGCATTTAACCAGGTTGATTCATCCATAACCCGCAAATATGGTGGCAGCGGGCTTGGCCTGGTTATTAGCGAGCGCCTGATTAAATTAATGGGGGGTACTATCGGGGTACAAAGTAAACGGGGAATAGGCAGCACCTTTACTTTTAACATTAAGTGCAAAAAAGGAGCAGTGTTAGAACAGGTAAACCAATTACCGGCTAATGGAATAGGTGATGGAAAAAAAGTATTGGTTATTGATGATAACCCAACCAACTTAAGGATCCTCAAAATTCAACTCGAAAAATGGAATATTAATACAATTGCCGTAACCTCAGGAGAAGCAGCCTTAAAAATATTATCAACCGAAAACAATATAGATCTCATTATTACAGATATGCAAATGCCGGATATGGACGGCGTAACCCTGGGTAAAAAGATAAGGGCCCTGCCTAATTCAAGCCCGATTATATTACTAAGCTCGGTTGGTAATGAAAGTAAAAAAAAGCACGCCCATTTGTTTAGTTCGGTGCTTACCAAGCCTGTTAAGCAGCAATACTTTTATAATATAATTGAGGCCGAATTAAAAAAAGAAATTTTGCCGGGAGTTGAAAAGAAAAAAACATTGTTATCCGAAACCTTTGCGTTAACATATCCTTTTGAAATGTTAATTGCCGAAGATAATTTAATGAACCAGAAGCTTATCACCAGGGTTTTAAACAAACTGGGATACCAGCCCGATCTTGCAAATGATGGCAAGGAGGTAATGGATATGATGAGCAGCAAAAAATATGAATTGATTTTAATGGATATCCAAATGCCAAATATTGACGGATTGGAAGCAACGCGGCTGATCAGGAAGATATACGGGGCCAAACCAATGATCCTGGCCATGACGGCCAATGCACTTACCGAAGATAAAGACTATTGTTTTAAGGCAGGCATGAATGGCTATCTGTCGAAACCATTAGACCTTGAACGGTTATTGTTATCGCTGGCCGAGATGTACAATAAAAACAAAAACATTAAAGAAGAATAATAAGTATAAACGGGCAGTAAGTTTTTTATAAAACGCCATAACCTAACCGCCAAATTGTCTTAAATGATGATCGGTATGCTTATAAACTAAATACCCAACCTGCTCTTTAGTGAGTTTACCAAAAAAAGAGTGAATAACTTCATTGTTTGAAAGATGAGCGTATTCTTCCAGCAGGGCCATCCATTTCTTCCTTTCAGCTGTTACATTGCCACTGGGCTCTTTTACCTTAAGTTGTACAAGGGTAGGTAGATTTCGCTTTATCGGCGTTTCATCTTTTACAAAATCCGGCAAAGCCATTCTACCAAACAAACGGCCCAAAAACGCCCGTTCATATTTTTGTTTACCTAACATCATTTCTTCCCACAGGGTACAATGTTTCAGCATCTGGTAAACATTCATTTTGCCCCATTGAGCCGTGCTGGTTTCGTTAAGCGCACTGATCCTGTTAATCAATTCCTCCCTGGTTGTTTGGTCAAATATGGTTTTCATTTGGCTTAAATAATAAAAATTTAGGTCAATTAATGTTGCTTCCGTTGTTAATCAAAATTAACTGTTAAACACTAATAAAGATAGCTTAAGCCATGACAAATGCAGGGGTTAAATGCGACAAAGATCGAATTAAAAAGCGCCAGGCAACTCTTTATTGCAAGCCTTTGTGTTGTGGGATAATGCAATGGCTAAATCTCAATACCCCCTAACCCTATGGCAATAACATCGGTAGGGCATTAAATTAAAAGATCATTAATGTATCAATTTTCTTTTGGATGCTTTGTTTCTCGGTATGCGTTTTGGCTAAGGCAAAAGCTTTTTGAAAATGAAGCTTCGCTGTTTCATGATCAACGTTGCTGTAAAGCTCGCCAAGTAGTACAAAGTAAAAATGATTGCTTTCCAGCTTTAGCTTTTCGGCCTCGGCTAATGCAGCCTGCCAGCCATTGGCCTTGTATAGGGCAAAAGTACGGTTAAGCGCAACCCCTGGCGAATAGTTAACCAGCAACAACTGGTTATACAGTTGTAAAATATCTTCCCATTTTTCTTCAGTATCTTCTTTTATGCAATGCCAGGAAGCAATTTTTGCTTCTAAATGGTACGAGCTCAATTCGTTTCCCTGAGCCGAAAGGTCTAAAAAATGCCTTCCCTGGTTAACCAGGGCTGCATCCCATAAATCTTCATTTTGCTGCTCATATAAAACAAAATCATCACCATCAGTTTGCCTGGCGCCAAAACGCGAGGCATGAAAACACATGAGCGCCAGCAGGGCATTTGTTTTGGGGATGTTGGTGCCTTTATATTCGGTAAGCATTATAGCCAGGCGCAAGGCTTCAAAACACAAGTCTTTTCGCAAAATCTGGTTTTGGGTTTTGGAATAATAGCCCTCGCTGAAAAGCAGGTAAATAATATGCAATACATTATTAAGCCGGTTGGGTATTTCATGTTCTGGTGGCAGCTCCATGGTTACTTTTTCGACCCTTAGTTTTTCTTTTGCACGGTATAGCCTTTTGTTGATGGTTTCTTTATTTGTTAAAAACGCCTCGGCTATTTCATCAATACCAAAACCGCAAAGTATGCGCAGCGCAAGTCCAATTTGCGCCTCGCTGGCAATTGCCGGGGTGCATATGGCAAAAAGCATCTGCAATTGACTATCCCTGATATTCTGCATCGAAAAATTTAAATCAGCAATCTCCACATCTTTGTCCTGCCGTATTTCCAGTTCGGGGATCACTTTATTTTCAAAGATCTTGCTCCGTCTAAAATGATACAGCGTTTTTTGCTTGGCTACCGTATAAAGCCACGCGGTTGGGTTTTTAGGCACACCCTTAACTCCCCAGGTTTCGGTTGCTGATAAAAAGGTTTCGCTTACAATATCTTCTGCTATTTCGATATGCTGCAAGCCGAAAACTTTGCTGATAACAGCAACCATTTTTGAAAATTCCTGCTGGAATAAATGTTTTAAATCGCCGTGTTCCATTTTATCCTTTAACTTAGGTATATCCAGCTTCAATGACGTGCTTATTTAATAGCGAAAAGACTTACGAAGTTTGAAAAACTTCGTAAGTCTGACCCTAACGAGAACAATATTTGCCTTATAACAAGGTCTCAAAACCTATCCAAAAACAGGCCTTATCTCCACACTGCCTCCGGCATCCAGCGCCGGGCAGCCGTGGGCCAGTGTTGTAGCATCTTCCAAACTATCGGCTTTAACCACAACAAAGCTGCCCAGCATCTCCCTGATTTCAACAAAAGGACCATCAGTTACAACGCCACYGGCTTTAAGCACTTTGCCATCTATAGCAAGGCGAATGCCATTGTTGGCTAATTTCCCCTGTGCTGCTATACCTCCAACCCAGTCGGCCCATTTTTTACCAATGCGCTGCATCTCTTCGGGTGATGCTTTGCTGTAATCATAGTTGGGTTGCCTGAATAATAATGCGAAATCTTTCATTTTTATATTTGTTAATGGATGTATGATTTATCCTGGTTTTGTGTCACAAATTAATTATTAATGAGCATATGCGCCAACTTTGTACGTTCCAACTGCCGCTGGGTTGGGGAAAGCCAGGTTAATGCGGTTGTAGCTGTTAATGGTGATAACCGCCATAGTAAGGTCAATCAATTCTTCTTCGGTAAATTGTTCCCGCGCTGCGGTATAGATCGCATCAGGTACGGCCCCGCCTGCAATTTTGGTAAGCGCTTCGGCCCAGGCAAGCGCGGCCCGTTCACGGTCGGTATAAAAAGCAGCTTCGCGCCATGCATTTAAAACATACAGGCGTTCTTCGGTTTCGCCATTTGCGCGTAGATCTTTGGAGTGCATATCAAGGCAATACGCGCAGCCGTTAACTTGTGATACCCTGAAATAAATTAAATTTAAAAGTGATTGTTCAACCGGCGATTTTGCCAGGTATGCTCCCAGGCTGTACATGGCTTTCATTGCACCCTGGCCTTTTTCAAAAACATTAATTCGTTGTTCCATTTTGTTTTTAATTATTGATTTATACCCCAATAATGACTGAGCATATGCTAATTGGACATGCCCGGAAAAATATTTTTATTTTTTTTATTAAACCTGGTCACATCCATCTTGTTTTTCATTGCCTGTACGAAATGAAAGCCACCAGCAGGATGATACCCAGTGTAATAAGGCACCAAGCTATCACTGGCGGGGAAATGATGTCGCTAAAAGGGCTCTCAAGCTGAAAGATAAAATTTCGCGAAATTCTGAACGGGAAATAATGTTTTGAAAGGTTTGTCCTGAGAAACGAAGGATTTATTTGATAGTTCCCCTAAAGGGAGCAGAGGAGGCTAATCTTTCAACAACCCGCCAAAAAACGGCTTAAGTTCTTCAGCCAGTACCTGGTGATCGGCCACGCTTGGGTGACCCGAACAACCATGCGCCTCCATTGGTTTAAAAAAGAACGTGGCCACCGGTTTATCATGAGGATAAATGGTATCGATTTGTTTTTTTACATTAACCAGGCATCGTTGTAAAATATCGGCTGATGTATCTTTTATCATTGGGCTGCTAAGCAACGCTATTTGAGCCTTAGGATATTTGGATTTTACCAGCTGCACAAATTTTACGTAATCGGTAACAAACCGCAGTGTATCAAAAGCTGCCCGGGGGGTGCCATCGCCTTTACTCATATCATTTGTTCCTAAAGCAATGCTCACAATTTTAGGACAATAAGTACTAAAATCCCATTTTTGCGGATTGTTCACCTGGAAATCAACATTTTCATATACCTGCGGCATCGAAGGGTTATCCCTGTTCCATGTACGGTAAATACCGATGCCGCTTACGCTTGATAAAATAAAATTGGCCTTTAGCTCCCGGCTTACCCTTGGCCCGTAAGCCATGTACGCGTTATGATGATCATGATATTCACCAGTTCCGCAAGGTATCTCCGAGTCGTCGGCTGCAGCGCCGCAGGTAATGCTATTGCCAATAAATTCAATTAAAGGCAGCTTTGGTATTTTCAAATTTTTAATGCCGGGTGCGGCTATTTTTGAGATAATTACGGCACCTGTGTGTGCTTCTGTAGCCTTATAAATCCATACCGTATGTTTGCCGGGGCTGTTGGCTTTTATAATAACAGGCCCAGCAGAGCCCCCTTCCACCCTTATCCGTTTTTGATATACGCCGTCCATCTCATACTGAAGATAGTTGTGTTGGTTGGCTGTGGCAATGGTTACATATACTGCACAGGCAGTGCCGGTAAAGCTAAAGCCAAAATGCGCGGCAGAAGTAATTAATTCTAAATTATGCCGGCTGTTGATGATCGTCCGTCCAACCGGTTTTAAATTTTCAGCAAATATGGTATCCGCGCCTTTGATGCTGCCATAAGCCTGCCCCGAACCTGATACAAATAAAATAAATGCTATAACTAATCTGCCTTTCATAAACGTAACGTTGCGAGCGCCAATATTGGCTATGTTTTGATAGAATCCAAATTTGTTCAATTAATAAGTATAAAATGCTATAAAAATATTATGCCGCAAATTGCGCGAAGGGTCTGAGAAGCTGTTTGCTACACATATACTCATAAGAAGCGAATGGTCATATTTATACATAGCAATCGCTTTTAAAATATCTGCATGGCAAATTTTGGCTGAAGCCGCTTTTTATTCCTTCGCTACCGTCCCATAAATGGGACGGCAATGAACTTTTAGCTACCTTAAACGGGATCAGTTCTTAAATCATTGCCGTTGGGCTTCAGCCAACGGTTAAATTGACAGAAATGAGTTAGGGCTTTAGCCAAAATATTATCGATACTTAAAAGCGATTTTCCTGTATTTTACTAATTAAATTAGCAAGATATAAACTTTATCTGCATATTTGTGGATATGACCCAAACATGCATCATCTGCACATCCAAAATCTGTAATCTGCACATCCGAAAACATGGCTAAAACTAAATTCGCATATTTCTGCCAAAGCTGCGGCTTCGAATCGGCCAAGTGGCTGGGTAAATGCCCCTCATGCCAGCAGTGGAACACCTTTGTGGAGGAGATTATAGACAAAGGCAATACCAGCAATGCCGTACCTACCTGGAAGGTTACCTCAAATACCCAGCAAAGAGCCAACAAACCTGTGCAGGTTGCTGATATCACCTTCAGCGAGGAACACCGCATGCTTACCCCCGATAAGGAGTTTAACCGCGTTTTGGGAGGCGGCATAGTGGCAGGATCATTAGTACTGATTGGGGGTGAGCCTGGCATAGGCAAATCAACCCTGATGCTGCAGCTGGCCCTCAACATGCCTAACCTGAAAGTGCTGTATGTATCGGGCGAGGAAAGCGAAAGACAGATTAAGATGCGAGCGGAGCGCCTGGTGCCGGAGGCGTTAAATCCTAAATCCCAAACGCTAAACTCTAAATCAAAAATTGAGAATAATTCCGAAATCCCAAATCCCAAATCCGATATTGGCAACTCCTGCTACGTGCTTTGTGAAACATCAACCCAAAACATATTTAAGCAGATAGAGTCGTTGGAGCCCGACCTGGTAGTGATCGACTCCATCCAGACCCTGCATTCATCACACATTGAATCAACACCGGGGAGTGTATCGCAGGTACGGGAATGCACTGCCGAAATGCTTCGCTTTGCTAAAGAAACCTCCACCCCGGTGTTCCTGATAGGCCACATTACTAAAGATGGCATGATAGCAGGTCCGAAAATACTGGAACACATGGTTGATACCGTATTGCAGTTTGAGGGCGACAGGCACCATGTTTACCGTATCCTCCGCACTATAAAAAACCGTTTTGGCTCATCATCCGAGCTCGGGATCTATGAAATGCTTGGCGAGGGACTAAGGGAGGTATCCAATCCCTCCGAAATACTATTATCCCACCGGGATGAGCCATTGAGCGGCATCACCATATCAGCCACTTTGGAGGGCATGCGCCCTATGCTGATAGAGACACAGGCATTGGTAAGTACATCGGCCTATGGAACCCCTCAGCGTACCGCTACGGGCTTTGATACCAAACGGATGAGTATGTTATTGGCCGTGCTGGAAAAACGCTGTGGATTCAGGCTGGCGGCTAAAGATGTGTTCCTGAATATTACAGGGGGTATCAGGGTAGAAGACCCGGCTATCGACCTGGGTTTGGCAGCAGCCATTATATCATCGCATGAGGATATGCCTGTACCGTTTAAAACCTGTTTTGCCGGTGAGATTGGCCTCTCGGGCGAGATCAGGGCGGTTAACCGGGTAGAACAACGTATTGCCGAAGCACAAAAGCTGGGCTTTAACCAGATCTTTATCTCCAAATACAACCTTCCCTCCGGCGGGCAGGATAAAAAACGAATGGATCTATCGCGCTACGATATCGATATCAAGATAGTAAGCAGCATAGAGGAAGTATTTGGCCAGTTGTTTGGGTAGAGGAGCTTAAAGCATAAGGCTAAAAGCTTAAAGCCAGTTAGGTAGTAAAACAAAAGCTCAAGGTTGTCCCTGAGCTTTTGTTGAAATATGGCTATGGCTTTAAGCCTTTTGCTTTCAGCTTTTAGCTTATAACGATGCTAATACTATTTTGCGAATGCGGTTATTGCCCGAGTCAGTTACGTAAATATTACCGCTTGCATCAGCAACGACGCCTTGTGGCGAAGAAAATAGTGCGCTTGTTCCTGCACCTTCGGCGAAGCCGGCGGTTGCACTCAGGCCAGCTAATGGTAATAACACTTTATCTGCAGTAACTTCAAATATTCTGCCGGTTTGGTCGGTAATGAATAAATTGCCTTTGGCATCAAATGCAAGAGATGATGGGGAGCCAATTACTTTATGCCTTGCATTGCCTAAATAAGTAGTAACAATACCGGCGCTTGTAATTTTACGCACCGAATAATTCAGGGCGTCGGCCACATAAATATTGCCAGAGCCATCAATTGCAATGCCCGAAGGTTTATTAAATTCGGCATCGACAGCAGTTGTATGATCCTGGTACCCTGCTACTTTATTGCCTGCAAAGGTAGTTACCACTCCTGTTGATATAACAACCTTACGGATAAGGTTATTGCCTCTGTCGGCCACATAAAGATTGCCGGCGCCATCAATAACCAAACCGCGCGGGTTATTAAATGAAGCAGCGGTTCCGGTTCCGTTATCATAACCTGCTGATCCGCTGCCGGCCAGGGTACTTACAACACCTGCCGGGGTAATTTTACGGATAAGGTTATTGCTGAAATCGGCTACATACATATTGCCCGAAGCATCAAAAACCAGGCCCTGTGGAGCATAAAAACGCGCATCGGCCAATGAACCGTCAACATAACCAATAGTTCCGTTGCCGGTGAGCGTATTTACAGCTCCGCCGGTTGTAACTTTCCTGATGGCACTGTTAAGTGCATCTGCAACATACATATTACCGTCAATACCCATAGCAATACCCTGTGGGCTATAAAAAGAAGCGCTGGTACCGCTACCATCAGCAAACCCTGACGAAGCGTTGCCTGCAAGGGTGCTCACTGTTCCAACCTTTGCAGAAAGATTGTCGGCGGTTGTAAACGTAATTACGTTTCCATAACCTGTACCAACAGCGTTAGTTGCATAAGCCCGTACGTAATATTTGGTATTGATTTTTAGGCCCTTAAATTTACTTACGAAGCTAAAAAGGATAACAGAATCCTGGGTTTTTGAATCGGCAATAGTTGGTGTTGAATTTGTTGAACTCCAGCAAACACCGTAATTAGTAATAGAATTTGTAGGGGCTTCGGTAATTAATCCGCCGCTGTGGGCGCTTGTATCGGCAGCATCCTTAACTACATCGGTTGTGGTTATAACCGGAACTGAGCCGGTTGAATCGCTGCCTTTAAGACATCCTGTACCGGCGAAAGCAAAAAGGATTGCCACAAACAGGATTAATTTGGTAGGGGTTTTGTTCATTGGGAAATTATGTGAATTAATTAAGCAAGGGTGCATTATCAGCAGTAAAAATAAACAACTTGCTATAGCTTACTATTTTATGAAGACATTTTAACATACATTAACATTTAAGTAAATAATACCCGCAAATTGAACATACTAAATGAGTTTATAGTGAACATATACGCTTAGTTATATTAAAACGTAACAAGTAATATTCAATAAACCGGGGCAGGCAACATTTTGCATTTTATGTTGTTGTACACCAATAACTATATTATGAAACTGCTCCTGTTAATAGTGCCGGTATTTTGCGTAACCATAGTGTTTGCCCAGTTGCGTGCACCACTACCACATGGTATGGTATACGGGCAAAAGCCCGATACTACTACCATGATAGCTGCCGGTAAAACAGAAGGGTTTATGGGGAAGAAGACGCGCATTAGCACAACAATAGCGGGCAAGGTTATAAAGGTGACCAAAGAAAAAGGCGGCTGGTTTGAAATAGATGCAGGCAATGGCAAAATAATTGCCGCCCACTTTAAAAATTATAACATTACTATTCCAAAAGCTATGGTGGGGCGCATGGTGATTATTGAAGGCGTGGCCCAAAAGCTATTTATTGCTGACGATCTGCAGCACCTTGCCGGGGATACTGCTACCGGTAAAAAGCAGCATAAGGTAAAAACAGATCCTAAGAGAAGGTTAACCTTTGAGGTAAAGGGACTAATGATAGTTAAATAGCCGTTTTACCAATTACCCCATTCTATTTTTAGTTAAACCTTGCTTCCCGGCTCAATACTGATGGCTCCAGGTACAATTCGGAAGTAAACAGTTCCTTTAGTTTTTGTGATATTTCGGCCCTGTTAACGGTAGCGGCATTGCGCCTGCATTTAAGGTAATGCTCCCTTGCTACTTTTTCGGCCAGGTCGCCAAGTGTTTTTACTTTTAGCTCTTTGCCAAACCTGCCGGCAAGTGCGAACCCTGATATAGCCACGATAAGCCCTAAAGCAGCCATTACAGGCTGAAAAAAGAAACCGGTTAATGATGCTAAAAGTATAAATGCAAACGCGGTTATTATACCTTGTTTGGGCTGCAGCAGGTTAAGCTGAAAGCCTATTTCCTTTTCAATCTCGGTTATAACCACAATACGGTTATCGCGGGGGAAAATATCTTCCAGTTTGGTTTGGGGTTTTACAAGCTCTTTAGGGGCCGCAATGGTTGAATTAATAGCATTCCTGATTTTATAGAATGCCTGCTGTGTGGTACAGCTTTCGTTATTGGTTTGCTTTACTTTTTCAATTACAACATCGCAAAGCTTACCAAAGGTTTTAACATCTTTAAAAGATGTATCTTCTAAGCTGATATTAAATGATCTTTCAATTTTTACAAGAACGTCATCTAAAGCCTCAGGATCAACGTTATTAAGGTTGAATGCCTGGTTATTATTCAAATTAACTTTCAAACTATAGCAACTAAATTTAACCATATTTTTCCTGTAACCCCTTGGGGTTACAGGAAAATGTTATAAGCCATTAAACTATAATGGTGTTGTGAGTTAACGCTTTCTTACCTGCTCAGGTACATTGATTTCTCTTTGTACAAATGCCTGAAATAGGGATCCTGCAGGTTGGGTATAAAGCGGATAGCCTCGCCTGTTGATTTCATTTCGGGACCTAATTCTTTGTTTACTTCCGGGAATTTATCAAAGGAGAACACAGGTTCTTTGATGGCATAACCCCATAGCTTGCGCTCAATGGTAAAGTCCTTCAGTTTATTAGCTCCAAGCATTACTTTGGCGGCTATGTTGATGTATGGTACATCATAAGCCTTAGCTATAAAAGGAACAGTACGTGAGGCACGCGGGTTAGCTTCAATTACATATACATTATCGTTTTTAACAGCAAACTGGATATTCAGCAAACCGCGCACATTTAATGCTTTGGCAATTTTAATCGTATATTCCTCCATCAGGCTAATCACATGATCAGAAAGGTCAAAAGGTGGCAATACGGCAAATGAATCGCCGGAGTGGATTCCCGCAGGCTCTATATGCTCCATCAAACCAATGATGTGTACATCATCGCCATCACTTATCGAGTCCGACTCGGCTTCTGCCGCACGGTCAAGGAAGTGATCTATCAGTACACGGTTACCAGGCAGGTTGCGTAATAAGCTAACAACAGCCTTTTCCAGGTCCTCGTCGTTAATAACAATACTCATTCCCTGTCCGCCTAAAACGTAGCTTGGGCGAACCAATACCGGGTAACCTACATGGTGGGCAACTTCAAGAGCCTCTTCGGCGCTTTCGGCAACACCATATTTAGGATAAGGGATCTCAAGTTCTTTCAGCAAGTCTGAGAAACGACCGCGGTCTTCGGCTACATCCATATCATTAAATGAAGTGCCTATGATTTTGATCCCGTGCTCGTGCATTTTTTCGGCCATTTTTAAAGCGGTTTGCCCGCCCAGCTGAACTATTACGCCGTAAGGTTTTTCAAGTTCAATGATCTCGCGAACATGCTCCCAGTAAACCGGCTCAAAATATAGCTTATCGGCCATGTTAAAGTCGGTAGATACTGTTTCGGGATTACAGTTGATCATGATGGCTTCAAAACCCGATTCTTTTGCGGCTAACAAACCATGCACGCAGCTGTAATCAAATTCAATACCCTGGCCAATACGATTAGGGCCCGATCCTAATACGATGATCTTCTTTTTATCAGATGATATGGATTCGTTCTCGCCTTCGTAAGTGGAATAATAGTAGGGGGTTTGTGCCGGAAATTCGGCAGCGCAGGTATCAACCATTTTATAAACACGCTTAATTCCCAGGGATTTGCGGCGCTGGTAAACATCCTCTTCCGTTACGTTTCCAAGTATGTAAGCTATCTGTGTGTCCGAGAAACCTTTTTGCTTAAGTGTGAACAGGAATTCCTCGGGAATATTGTTCAGTGAATAGCGGCGCAGTTCGTTCTCTAAATTAACAACATCCATGATCTGGTTCAGGAACCAGCGGTCTATCTTGGTAACTTTACGTACCGATTCGATAGGAACGCCTAAGCTCAGGGCATCGTAAATATGGAACAGCCTGTCCCAGCTTGGATGCTCCAGGCTGTGCATGATCTCATCCAGGTTGCGGCTTTGGCGACCATCGGCACCTAAACCGGCCCGGCCGATCTCTAAACTCTGACAGGCCTTTTGCAGCGCCTCAATAAAGCTTCGCCCAATGCCCATTACCTCGCCTACTGATTTCATTTGCAGGCCAAGCTCACGGTTGGCGCCTTTAAACTTGTCAAAGTTCCAGCGCGGTATTTTTACGATCACATAATCCAAAGTAGGCTCAAAATAAGCCGAAGTTGTTTTAGTGATCTGGTTTTCTATTTCGTCAAGATTGTAACCTATGGCCAGTTTGGCAGCAATTTTAGCAATTGGATAGCCCGTTGCTTTTGATGCCAGGGCAGATGAGCGCGAAACGCGTGGGTTAATTTCAATGGCGATGATGGATTCATCGGCAGGGTTAACCGAGAACTGTACGTTACAGCCGCCGGCAAAATTGCCAATGGCGCGCATCATACGGATGGCCTGGTTGCGCATATCCTGGTAACAGCGGTCGCTCAGGGTCATGGCCGGGGCTACGGTTATCGAATCGCCTGTGTGAATCCCCATCGGATCAAAATTCTCGATAGAGCAAATGATGATAACGTTATCATTGTTATCGCGCAGCAGCTCAAGTTCGTATTCTTTCCAGCCTATTACAGCCTGTTCAACCAAAACCTCGTGGGTAGGTGAAGCCTGTAAGCCTTTGCTTAAAGCGGCATCAAAATCCTCTTTTTTGTGCACAAAGCCTGCTCCTTTACCACCCAGCGTATAGCTTGGACGGATAACCAGCGGGAAACCGATATCCTGTGCAGCTTCTTTGCCCTCCAAAAAGGAGTTAGCGATTTTTGATTTAGCCACACCCACGCCTATATCAACCATTAATTGACGGAAAGCTTCGCGGTTCTCGGTTTTTTCAATTGCGGCTATATCCACACCTACAATTTTTACACCGTATTTTTCCCAAATTCCGCGTTCGGCAGCCTCAATACAAAGGTTGAGCGCAGTTTGGCCGCCCATAGTAGGCAGTACGGCATCAATTTTTTGTTCGGTAAGTATCTGTTCAATACTTGCACAGGTAAGTGGCAGCAGGTAAACATGATCGCCAATAACCTTGTCTGTCATGATAGTAGCAGGATTGCTATTGATGATAGAAACGGTAATACCTTCTTCTTTCAGGGAAAGGGCAGCTTGCGAGCCGGCGTAATCAAATTCGCAGGCCTGGCCAATAATGATGGGACCAGAGCCAATAATGAGAACGGATTTGATGGAATTATCTTTGGGCATAGGGCTTTTTTTAAGTCAAAAGTTCTAAGTCAAAAGTTAAAGGCTTTAAAAGGCCCATAAACGATTTTTCCTATGCACTGAAGGCGAGAAATCCCGACCTCAGTGTCGGGGTGCAAAGATAGAGTTTTGTTAAACTTTTAAAGACTATTTTTTATAATATTTATCCGGCTGCTTTTTAGCAAAAAAAACTTTACTTTTAATATACCCAAATGCGAACCTATCCGTATAAAACAATACCGATTATTATTTAAGCAACACGCTGAATTATAAAACCAGAATGTTAAATTTATTTTGATTTTTTACTGCTTTRAGTTGATTTATCTGGAGTTTTATTATACTATTTGCGTTACAAACTTATTCAACGGGTAATTGTAGTTAAACATAACACCTGAATTATTATGAAAAAGAAACATTTTCTTATTCTGATTACGATAGCCTTGTTCTTAGGGAGTTGCGGTATGTTGCAGTCTATAGTGAAATCTACATTTCCTTATACAGCCAATTTGGTAATTCCGGCATCGGTAACGGTGGGTGAGCCTCATACAGCTATAAGTATAGCAAACAGTTTCGACCAGGATTTTACAAAAGATGGCAATAACGCCAACCGGATAAGCGAGGTGCGTATCATATCGGCTAAGTTACAATCCAAAGACCCATCTGATTATAATATTGGCAACATAGAATCATTGAGGGTATATATGGCAAAAGCCGATGGCAGCGAAGAGGTTTTGGTGGCTGTACGTAAGGATATCACCCCAAATGTAGGTAACAGTATTGTGCTTGATATTGATAATTCGCACTTTTTGGATGATTTGGTACGCGAACCGAGTGTACGTGTAAGGATGGTTTATTTGCTGCGTAAAGGTGCCAATGTCGATGTCAATTTGAAAGTATCGCTCGGTATTGGATCTGAGGTACGTGAACGCTAAGCCAAAACCCGGTTAAAGCAAAAATAGCAGTTAAGGGGCACAGATTTACTTAATAAGCTTATTATCAGCATCAGGAAATACCAATATTGGTTCATAAGCACGGGCTTCATCGGTTTCCATATATGCGTATGACATAATGATCACCACATCGCCTACCTGGGCAAGCCTTGCGGTGGCGCCATTTAAGCAAACTGTACCGCTGCCCCGTTCGCCTTTTATCACATAGGTTTCAAAGCGGGCGCCGTTGTTATTATTTACAATCTGGACTTTTTCGTTTGGTATGATATTGGCCGCCTCAATCAGCGCCTCGTCAATTGTAATGCTGCCCACATAATTCAGTTCTGCCTGCGTTACCTTCACCCTGTGAATTTTGGACTTTAATATCTCAATAATCATGGCACAAAGTTATAAATAATTTAATCCACAGACGATGGCCGATAGTCCATAGATTGTAAAATGATTGGTCCCGGCCATTTAGCAATACACAGCCAAATTCATCTAAGGACTATCGACCATGGACTAATTAAATCAACATATTATCTATCAATCTTGTTTTGCCGGCGCGGGCAGCTACAAGGGCAACTGCTTTTTTAGTATCAGCGGTAGCCGGCGTCAGGGTATCGCCATCAACAATTTCAAAATATTCCAGCCCGATTCCAGGTTCGTTGCTCACCATCTGCTCGGCCTGCTGTTGTAACAGCGCAATATTGTCGGCATTAAAATTTGCCTTAACCCAGCTAAGAGCTTTAGATAAAATGAGCGCATGTTGCCTGTCGTAATCAGTTAAATGAATGTTTCTGGAGCTCATGGCCAAGCCATCGGTTTCGCGCTGTATAGGGCACATCACCAGTTTAACCGGCATGTTCAGCAATTCGACCATTTTACTAATCACCATAAATTGCTGGTAATCTTTCTGCCCAAAAAAAGCGATGTCGGGTTTAACAATATTAAACAGCTTATTTACAACCTGCATAACCCCCTGGTAATGCCCGGGCCTGAATTTGCCCTCCAGCAAATGTTCCATGTCGCCAATATCTAAATGCCATTTCTCATTATCATCATAAATCTCGCTCACAGCAGGATTAAACAAAATATCGCAGCCTGCCTGCTCCAGCATAGCAATATCTGCAGCTATTGGGCGGGGATACTTTTCAAGATCTTTGGGGTCATTAAACTGCGTAGGGTTAACAAAAATGCTGCAAACAACCTTGCTGCTAATTTGTTGTGCTTGTTTAACTAATGATATATGGCCTTTGTGAAGCGCGCCCATAGTGGGAACGAAACCAATGGTTTCGCCTGCTTTACGGGTAATGTATTGCGTTAACTCTTGCCTGGTGGTAAATATCTTCAATGCAATTTAAATTACAAAATTTGGCAAAGGTGTGTTTTTTTGCAAAAAATACCAAAAGTTACTTGCATAATTCGTTGGCAGTTTATATAATAATGATTACATTTGCAAACTCAAATTTTTGACTTCTTTACATATTTTTAATACTGATTAAGTGATGGGTAAATCTAAGCTATTGTTTATAACTCATGAAATGTCTCCTTTCCTTGAACTCACAAAAATTGCTGAAATAACAAGACAACTTCCGCAGGCAATGCAGGAGAAGGGTTACGAGATTCGTATCCTTATGCCCCGTTTTGGCAATATTAATGAACGCAGGAACAGACTTCATGAAGTTATCCGTTTATCTGGTATGAATATTATTATCAACGATAATGATAACCCGCTGATAATTAAAGTAGCATCTATCCCGGCAGCACGTATGCAGGTATATTTTTTAGACAATGAAGAATATTTTCAGCGTAAACATGTGTTCGGTGATAAGGACGGTAAATTTTACGCCGACAATGATGAACGAATGATTTTCTTTTGCAAAGGTGCATTGGAAACTGTAAAAAAATTAGGCTGGGCTCCTGACATCATCCATTGCCATGGGTGGTTAAGCGCTTTGGTTCCCGCTTATTTAAAAACTACTTACAAAGACGATCCAACTTTTAAAAATTCAAAGATCATTTATTCGATCTACGAAAATGACTTCAAGGAAAAAATGGCTGCTGACTTTGCACAAAAAGCAATCATGAGCAACATGACCGAAGAGCACGTAGATGCTTATAAGGAAGGTACAAATTCTGCACTTTATGCAGGTGCAATTCAATACTCCGATGGTATTGTTTTGGGCAGCGAGAATATTGATGCAGATGTGTTAAATAATGTTAAAAACAGCAATAAATCGGTTTTAGAATTTGATTCTACCGCAGATTTCGAAAATTATTACAATTTTTACGACGAAATTACCAACGACGAATTGGTGCATGTTGCATAATACTTAATATTATATATGAAATTTTTCCGATTAGACTTATTGACCCTGTTAATAAGTCTTTTTATTTTGAATAGCTGTAAGCGCCAGGATGGTATTGGTTTAGGGGTTGATACATCAAATCAGATAAGCGGAACCTTACTGGTTGATACCAATGTGATTATTAATACTGTTGGTGAAGACTCATCAACTGTAATTACATCTGCCCTTACAAAAACACCGCTTGGCGAGTTTGTTGACCCTGCTTTTGGTACAGTTAAATCAAATATTGCCCTTGGTATGGTTTTACCAACCTCGCCCTATACCGTGCCCGCAGGTACACTTACTATTGATTCGGCTGTATTGGTGCTGGGTTATGCCGATGGTTTTTATGGCGATTCTGTGGCTACACGTTATAAAATTAATGTGTACCAGCTAAAAGAGAAACCGCTTAACCAAACTTATTATAGCAACAAGCATTGGGAAAATGAGGCAACTGTTTTAGCAACCAAAACATTTACAGCTAACACGCATGATAGTTTAACAATTACCAGGGTACGCCAGGATACTATTGATACGGTACAAAGGGTAGCCCCTCAACTGCGTGTTGCATTCAGCAAAAAGTTTATTTACGATAACCTGTTTAATGCAAGCGGCACGCAATTATCATCAGATGCGGCTTTTCAAAATGCGGTGAAAGGCTTATACCTTACTATTGAAAGAGCGCAGACGTCAAATGCAGGTGGTACATTACAGCTAAAATTGGCTACTGCTTCATCACATTTAGATGTTTTTTATAAGGCCGTAAAAGATACTACAACGGATACGGCAAGCGTATCATTAACGTTCCCGATGCATGCCGCCGAAATAATACACACCTATAATGCAACAATAAATAATGCTAAAAAGGCAACAACTACGCAAGCTACGTTCTATTTGCAAGGTTTGGGAGGCTTACGCAGTAAGGTTTCATTTCCTGCACTAAGCAAGCTTAATCCCGATTCAATTGTGTTAAATCGTGCAGAACTGGTTATAACACCGGTACAGGGCTCAGGAATACCGTACGCGCCTTTTCCTAAGTTGACCATGTATCAACTGGATATTGCTAAGCAGCGCATATTGATACAGGATGCATCAGCGGCAGATGCCCGTTACCAGGCCGGTATATTTGGAGGTTATTATGGCAGAACAACCAAAGAGCCTGTAAAAGCTTACCGGTTTGTGATTACCGGTTATGTTCAGGATCTGATACGTAAAAAAACTGTCGACTATGGAACTTATATAGCGCCTATAGATACTACAGAAGTTAATTCAACAACTGGTGTAACAGGTATTACTCCAAGTGTGCAAACCGCAGCGCGTGCTATACTAATTGGCAACGATAAAAGTTCGCCTTACCGCATTAAGTTAAATATCATTTATACTAAGATTCCTAAGTAAAAAATCCTTAGGTTAAATAAAAAGAATCCCCACTTAGGGGATTTTTTTGTTTAAGCCAACAGTACTTCTTAAAATTACTTTTTAAGTAAGTAAAAACCTTGTACTATTCGTAAATAATTAAAATAATTAGCTATGAAGTATGTTATATAGCTGATTATTTTTGCTCCATTTACATTTTATAAAATTCACCATGTGCGGAATTGTTGGTTATATAGGCTATAGGGATGCATATCCCATCATTATAAAAGGGCTTCATCGTTTAGAATACCGGGGATATGATAGTGCGGGCATCGCATTGTTTGATAAAGAACTTAAAGTTTACAAAAAGGCCGGCAAGGTTGATGACCTTGAGAAATTTGTTAAGGATATTGATCTTAAAGGAACAGCAGGCATGGGCCATACCCGCTGGGCCACACATGGCGCTCCAAGTGATCGTAACTCTCACCCGCACTCATCGGGCAATCGTAAGCTTACCATTATCCATAATGGTATTATTGAAAACTATGGAAACATTAAGGAAACGCTTATAGCAAAAGGTCATATTTTTAAAAGTGATACCGATACTGAGGTTTTAATTCACCTGATAGAAGATATTATAGAGCAAACAGGCCTTGATCTGCGCGAGGCAGTGCGGGTTGCCCTGAACAAAGTTATTGGGGCTTATGCCATTGTGATCATGAGCGCCGATGAACCGGATCAGCTGATAGCAGCCCGAAAGGGGAGCCCTATGGTTATTGGTGTTGGTAAAGGCGAATATTTTATAGCATCTGATGCAACGCCTATTGTGGAGTACACCAAAAATGTGATCTATTTAAATGATAATGAGATTGCCTACATTAACCGTGATAACCTGCTGATAAAAAATATCGATAACTCGGTACAAACCCCCTATATCCAGGAACTCGACCTGAAGCTGGAAATGCTGGAAAAAGGCGGCTACGAGCATTTTATGCTAAAAGAGATCTACGAGCAGCCGCGTTCTATCCGCGATTGTTTACGCGGGCGCATTTATCCGCAACAGGGTAAGGTGCAATTAGGCGGGATAAAGGAATATACTGAGAAGCTAAAGAATGTAGACAGGATTATTATTATTGCCTGCGGTACCTCATGGCATGCCGGTTTGGTGGGAGAGTACCTGATAGAAGAGTATGCCCGTGTGCCGGTGGAGGTTGAATACGCATCGGAATTTAGGTACCGTAACCCCATCATTACAGAGAAGGACCTGGTTATAGCCATATCACAATCCGGCGAAACCGCCGATACTATGGCTGCCATAGAGTTGGCCAAAGAAAAGGGTGCTACTATTTTTGGTATTTGCAATGTGGTTGGTGCATCTATCCCCCGCATTACGCATGCAGGGGTTTATACCCACGCCGGGCCCGAAATAGGCGTAGCATCAACCAAAGCATTTACTGCGCAGGTGAGTGTTTTAACGCTGATAGCTTTTTACATAGCCCAGCAACGTGGAACCATAACCCAAAGCAAACTGGTTGAATATTTAACCGAGCTTAATGAAATACCCCAACTGGTTGAGCAAGCTTTAAAATGCAATGACCATGTTATTAAGATCGCGGCCAAGTTTAAGGATTCAACCAATTGCCTGTTCCTGGGCAGGGGAAGCTCGTTCCCGGTTGCGTTGGAGGGCGCTTTGAAGCTCAAGGAGATCTCATACATACACGCCGAAGGGTATCCGGCTGCAGAAATGAAGCACGGCCCTATCGCTTTAATTGACGATGATATGCCCGTTGTTGTGATTGCTACACAGAGTTCATCATACGAAAAAGTAATTAGTAACATACAGGAGGTAAAAGCCCGTAAGGGCCATGTAATTGCCATAGTTACCGAAGGTGATACCGAGGTAAAAGCCATGGCCGATTATGTGATTGAGATTCCGCAAACCAACGAAGCTTTTGTGCCCCTGATAGCAACAATTCCACTACAGCTATTGGCTTACCACATTGCTGTAATGCGCGGTTGTAATGTTGATCAGCCACGGAATCTGGCAAAATCTGTTACCGTGGAGTAGGGATTAGATAGGAGATGTTAGATATGAGATGTTAGATATGAGATTTGAGACAGCTTCACAGGCGTTTCAAATCTCATTTTTGTTTAACGAAAAAGATACCTTTTGCAAGGCATCTCAAATCACATATCTAACATCTCAAATCTAAGAATCCGCCACTTTGCACCTGCCTTTGTGCGTTTTCATTTTCTGAATAAGGTTTGCCATAGGCGGTGATCAGCTTTTTTTATCAGCATCCACATTGGTTGTTTTCTTACTTCAAACTTTGCAATAATAAGTTAATAGATAAAACCAATAATTGCTATGTTTGTATAGGATTTATCTATATGACAATTACGCAGCTTGAATATATTGTAGCAGTTGATACTTACAGGAGTTTTGTATTAGCCGCCGAGAAATGCTTTGTTACCCAGCCAACCCTAAGCATGCAGGTGCAAAAACTGGAAGACACACTCGGCGTTAAGCTATTTGACCGCAGTAAGCAACCCGTAACTCCAACTGAAATAGGCATCGAAATAATTACCCAGGCACGCATCATGCTATCCGAAAGTGAGAAGATCAAGGAGATCATCACTGACAGACAGAAGGAACTATCGGGAGAATTAAGGGTTGGTATCATCCCTACTGTATCACCATATATATTACCAAAGATAATTCACGGTTTTATAGAAAAATATCCGCAGGTAAAACTTATTGTGTGGGAACAAACCACCGAAGAGATAGTTCAGCAGCTAAAGCTGGGTATGATTGATTGCGGCATATTATCTACCCCGCTGCACGAAAACAATTTAACAGAGATCCCCGTTTTTTACGAAAACTTTGTGGCCTATGTATCCAAACACAGCAAACTCTCCAAAAAGAAAAGCATCACACCGGATGATATTGATATGGAAGAGATCTGGATCCTGAACGAAGGCCATTGCATGCGCGAGCAGGTTTTAAACATCTGTCAGCGCCGTAAGGCTACCAAAGGATTTCAGCATTTTGAATATAATACGGGCAGCGTTGAAACCCTTAAACGTATGGTTGACCAGAATAATGGTGCCACCATATTACCCGAACTTGCCCTGGCCGAACTTACCGATAAGCAATTGGATAAGGTGCGTTATTTTAAATCGCCCGAACCGGCCCGCGAAGTGAGCATAGTAATACAGCGTAATTTTTTAAAACGCCGCATGATAGAAGCCCTTAAAAACGAAATACTTGAATTTGTGCCCAAACGAATGAAAAGTAAAAAGAAGAAGGAATTGATGGATATATGATAGAATTGCAAATTTCAGATGTGAAAATATGCAGATGGAGAATGGTATTGGGCAATGTAATTCTTTCTCTGAAAACCCATTAAGCAATTACACAGTTAACTACGGCGCAAACTCCGTTTATTAAGCTAGCTATATTCCCAGGTCTTGCTACTTATTACCTGATACTTTTTTGCATATTATTTATAATCTTTCTAAATAAATTTGGACGGGTTGTAGTATTCGTGTATTTTTGGATATTATTTATAATTAGTCTAAATAAAATATGGAGCACCCCCAACTATCTATTCACAAACAATTCTTTCTTCTTTGTTTATCAATCATATTATTCTGTAATACTACAGCGGCGCTGGCTCAGCAAATCCGCGCCACTATTAAAGGACATGTGATCACCAATACCAATCAACCCGCCGAAAACGTTTCGGTAATGCTGAAGGGAACAAAATATGGTGCTATCACTAATGAAAATGGTGATTTCAGCTTTAGAGCACCACAAGGAAAATATACCCTGGTTATTTCGCAGGTTGGCAGTAAAAGCCAGGAAACAGCCGTTGATGTAACTGCCGGACAAACGCTTATTGTACCGCCGTTCACAGTTTCTGGTGCTACAAACAACCTGCAGGAAATTAATATCAACGCCAACAAAACCAATAAGTTTAAACGCAGTAAAAGTGTTGATGTGGCCAAAATGCCATTAAATAACCTGGAGAATGCCTCAGTTTACAATACCATCAGCAGCGGGTTATTGCAGGAGCAACAGATTTTTTCTGTTGATGATGCTATCAGGAATGCGTCGGGGATCCAAAAAATGTGGGAAGCAACCGGTAGGGGCGGCGATGGCGGCGCCTATTATAGCAGCCGTGGTTTTGTGGTTCAAACAGCTTTGCGGAGTGGCATTGCCGGCAATGTTACCAGCACCATTGATGCCTCAAACATCGAACGGATTGAAATTATAAAGGGACCATCTGCAACTTTATTTGGCAGCAGTTTAACTTCATATGGCGGCCTTATTAACAGGGTAACCAAAAAACCTTATGATTCATTTGGCGGCGAAGTTTCAGGCACATTAGGCAATTTTAATTTTCAACGGGTGAGTGCCGATATTAATACCCCGCTTGATGATAAGAAAAAAGTACTTTTCCGTTTAAACGCAGCCTATAATCACGAAGGCAGTTTCCAAAACAATGGTTTTACCCGCAATATCGTTGTAGCACCAAGTTTACTGTACAACGTTAACAACAGGTTGAGCATCTCGTTAGATGCCGAGCTTTTCTATGGTAAAAGCATCGGTAAATCCATCTTCTTTTTCCCCTACGGACAAACTATTGCTGCTTTAGGTCATGATCGTGCCGATGAGCTTGCCCTTGATTATAAACAAACCTATTATGGCAACGACCTTACCCAAACTTCAAGGACCACTAATTTTTATGGTGGGGTAAATTACAAGATATCGAATTCATGGACCACCCATACCAACATAGCGGCTACACATAGCTACTCTGATGGTTTTGGTCCATACTTTTACCTGTTACCCGGCGATTCCATTTCACGTAACGACCAGTCGACCCGCAAAAGCAAGGATGATATGATCGAAATTCAGCAAAACTTCAACGGCGATTTCAAGATCGGGAAATTCAGAAACAGGTTTGTTGGCGGGCTTGATTTTTTCAGGGATAACTCCAACCAGTTCTTTTTTGGTAGTACCCTCGACGCAGTATCATTAACAGGTAACCAAAACTATACTAACTTTAACAAGGCCGCAATGGATGACCTATACGCAACAGGTGTGTATGGCTTTACCTACCCGGCAATCTACAAACGGAACACTTACAGCGCATATGTATCTGATGTGTTTAACATTACCGATCAGCTGATTGCCTCTGCGGGTTTGCGTGTGGATCGCTTTGTTAATAACGGCAATTATGATCCAACAAGCAATACTACATCCGGCACGTATAAGCAAACTGCGTTTTCACCAAAGTTTGGATTGGTTTATCAGCCAATAAAAGATCATCTATCCTTATTTGCCAATTACCAGAACAGTTTCCGTAACCAAACTGGCATAAAGGAGGACAACACCCCCTTGAAACCTGAGCATGCAAATCAGCTTGAAGCCGGTGTTAAACTCGACCTGTTTGACGGTAAACTAACCAGCACGGTGAGCTATTACGATATTAAGGTTAAAGATATAAGCCGTCCTTCGGCAACACCCAACCGTTACCTGCAGGATGGCACTCAATTAAGTAAAGGTATTGAGGCCGAAGTTATTGCAAATCCAATTATTGGATTGAATGTAGTGGCCGGTTTCTCATACAACGATTCGAAATACGATGCCACCTCCAATGCCGATGTAGCCACTCGCCGCCCTACAACTGCGTCATCACCTTACCTGGCTAATTTTTGGGTAAGTTATCGGATATCAAAAGGCGAAGTTAAAGGCCTGGGCTTTGGTTTAGGTGGTAACTATGCCAGCGATAATAAGATTATCAATAGCGTAAGCCAGGGGGTATTTATATTACCGGCATACATGGTATTTAATGCTTCGGCATTTTATGATCTGAGTCACTATAGGATCGGTGTAAAAATGGATAACCTTACCAACGAAAAATACTGGATAGGTTATACAACCGTTAATCCACAAAAACTAAGGAACTACGCCCTTACATTTACCTATAAATTTTAAATATGACGTTTAAAAAAGTCATATTATTTATACACCGCTGGCTTGGCTTTATAGCCGGGCTGGTGGTGTTTATTGTAAGTATTACGGGCTGTATTTTTTGTTTCCAGGACGAGATCCAGGATGCCATACACAACTACCGCAGGGTAGAAG
>NZ_JBFUKX010000012.1:0-137147 GCF_056400605.1 Mucilaginibacter sp. P5_A4
ATATTTACACGGTTTCTATAAATTATTTCATGAAATTAGGTAGATATTTTAACAATAACAAATCTTTAACAAAAAAAACATAATAAAAATCATAAAAATTATTGAAATCGTAATTTAAACTTAAAAACACAGTAAGTTTTATTGAATTTTAAATTTAAAAATGTCATAAATACATACAAAGCCAATTTAAAAATAGAAATTAAGCATTTTAAAGCACAAAATGGATTTTTTTTTCATTTTTGAGCAAAAAATGTGAAAAAATCAGCGCAAAAAGTAAATTTTACACATAATCAGCATTTAAAATTCACTTTCTATATTTAAACAAATTATTGAACCGGCTGGCCTTTATCACTTCCTTCTATATATTTCATTAAATTTTGATGCATATTTAAAGGATAGTTCTATTTTTGGTTTTGCCTTTATATTAAACCGCATATAATTATGTCCAACATTCGATTTCAAGCACTGCAGGATGTTCTGAACAGAACCATCCCTGAAGTTAAACCACCTGCTGCAAAAATCTCCGATTATTTTGGCGCCAATGTTTTCGATAAAAAGAAAATGAAAGAATACCTTTCAACAGAGGCATACCAGGGTATAGTAAACTCTATTGAAAAAGGTGAACCCATCCCCCGCGACCTGGCAGAACAGATAGCATCGGCCATGAAATCATGGGCATTAGGGAAAGGGGCAACACATTATACCCACTGGTTTCAACCCCTTACCGGAACAACCGCCGAAAAACACGACGCTTTTTTTGAGCCCACCGCTGATGGAGGCGCAATTGAACGCTTTAGCGGCGATGCTTTATCTCAACAGGAGCCGGATGCATCCAGCTTCCCGAGCGGCGGTATCCGCAATACTTTTGAGGCCCGTGGTTATACAGCCTGGGACCCTTCGTCGCCCGCGTTTTTAATGGCGCGTACCTTATGTATCCCAACTGTATTTGTATCATACACCGGCGAGGCTCTTGATTACAAAGTGCCCTTATTAAAGGCACTAAGCGTGCTGGATAAAGCGGCTGTTGATGTGTGCCATTACTTTGATAAAGGAATTGAAAAGGTAAACGCCTCATTGGGCCTGGAGCAGGAATATTTTTTGGTTGATATTGCCTTGTTTAACGCACGCCCCGATATGTATTTAACCGGCCGTACGCTTTTTGGTCATATATCTGCCAAAAACCAGCAACTGGAAGATCATTATTTTGGTTCGATACCTGAGCGGGTATACGCCTACATGCAGGATATGGAGGCCGAAGCTTTATTATTAGGTATCCCGTTAAAAACACGGCATAACGAGGTTGCGCCATCGCAATTTGAGTGCGCACCTATTTATGAGGAAATAAACCTGGCCATTGATCACAATCAGCTCCTGATGGATTTGATGGACCGTGTAGCCAGGCGGCATAATTTTAAGGTATTGCTGCATGAAAAACCGTATGCAGGTATTAATGGGTCAGGGAAACACAACAACTGGTCGTTAATAACCAATACGGGGAAAAACTTGTTATCGCCGGGCAAAACACCTAAGAACAACCTGATGTTCCTTACCTTTTTTGTGAACACCATAAAAGCGGTTTATGAGCATGCCGACCTGTTAAGGGCTTCTATAGCATCGGTTAATAACGACCACCGTTTGGGAGCCAACGAGGCGCCCCCCGCCATTATATCCATTTTCCTGGGCAGCCAGTTAAACGATGTTTTGGATGAGATAGAAACCTCCAGGATCAGCAAAAAAATAAAAGAGGACAACTTATTATGGCAGGGCATCCCCAAGATTCCGCAGATATTGCCCGATAATACCGACCGTAACCGCACTTCGCCTTTTGCATTTACAGGCAATAAGTTTGAGCTGAGGGCAGTTGGCTCATCGGCCAATTCGGCCAGCCCAATGACCATATTAAACCTTATTGTTGCAGATCAGCTTAAAAAATTCAAGTACGATGTTGATAAGCTGATAAAAAAAGGTGAAAAGAAAGACCTTGCCCTTTTGATCGTAATTAAAAAATACATCAAAGAATCAAAAAACATACGTTTTGAAGGCAACGGCTATAGCGACGAATGGGAAAAAGAAGCGGCAGCACGCGGCTTAGCCAATATAAAAACAACCCCTAAAGCGCTTGATGCACTCCTGTCAGAAAAATCGGAGATCCTGTTTGCCGAAACAGGCGTGTTTACGCCCCGCGAGGCCCATGCACGTCATGAGATCTTACTAGATAGCTTTTACAAAAAACTACAGATAGAGGCGCGCGTAATTGGCGAGCTGGTTTTAAACGTTATTATACCGGCAGCTGTTGGCTATCAAACCAAACTTATTGAGAATGTAAAGGGATTAAAAGATCTTGGCCTTGCTGCATCAACCTACGAAGCTCAGCTTGATATTATCAACAAAATAGCCGAACATGTAAACTTTATTAAAACCAATGTAGAACAAATGGTTGATGAGCGTAAAAAAGCCAATGCTATTGAAGATATCCGTCAGCGCGCCATTGAATATGATGAAAAAGTAAAATCATTCTTTGCGCCTATCCGTTACCGTGTAGATAAATTGGAGCAACTTGTTGACGATAGATTGTGGCCGTTACCAAAATTCAGGGAGTTGTTGTTTATTAAATAGGCACGAATTTCACGAATAAAGGCGAATTTTCACCAATGAGTTAAAATATAAAAATGCCGCTAATTTTATGAGTTAGCGGCATTTTTTGTTTTGATAAACCATTTTTAATAATTATCCATAAAGCACTCCCGCTTACTCCACAATCAGGTCTTTTGACCGGGATACAAGTTTAGTATTTGGATGTTCCAAAAACAATTGCAGATAATCGACCCCATCAACATAGTAGCCCGGCGCATGCCCTTTATTATGTATTATCAGTAACCGCGCATTTGGCATATAACGTTTAATCAGCCTGTTATAAAATGGCCGGCACCAAGGGTCAATATCCCCGGCCGATATAAGCGCCGGGATGGCAGAATATACCTGCGCTTTAACTATTCTGGGTTCGGGCTTTACCTTCCAGCAATCGCATATGGCATGGGTTACGTCATTAAAAGGGTAACCGGCCAGCCAGGGCAATATATCGTGCTGCTGTTTTTCTAAAGCCGGATCTGAATACATGATCTGCTCGGTACAATACACTGAATAGCGCATGCCTAATGATACCGACTGATCACCGCCAAACGCGCCATCCACTTGCTCGCGAATATAGGCCTGGTGTTTGCCGCTAATGATATCATTAATAACAGCCGGTACGGATTTCACCTGGCCGCTGTTTAAGCGATTGACCACGGCATCCAGCAGGTCATTTTTATTATAGCTGATTTTTAAACTATCGTGCCCACCTTTCTCCAGGTAATTAAGCGTGAACTTTTTTCCGCTAACCGTGGTAAAATACTGGTGAAAGCGCGCCTTTAGGTTTGCATAAGCAGGCTTTGCTGCCGAATCAGCTTCGCAGTTGGCAAATACCTGCTCCAATGCTTCATTGATATTTAGTAAGCCATCTTCTTCATAACGCGCAAACCCTGGTAACGGCGAGTTAAGTATTAAGGCGCGCACACCTTCGGGATGTTTGCGCGCCGCGTTTAGCATCAATCCTCCGCTGTAGGATATCCCTATCAAATTAAGCGAATCCAGGTGCAGGGCCAGGCGCAAGTCGTTAATATCTTCTGCGCTTTCTTCGGTATTATAGGCAGAAAGATCAATGCCCTTAGCGGCAAACCTGTCATGGCAGTGCTTTATTGCTGCAAGCACCAGGCTGTCTTTATTTAACCCCTCTCTGTAGCTTGTTTTAACAGCTTCATTAACATCCATGCAATCCAGGCAAGGCTGCGCCAGTTTAGTTCCCCGCTGGTCGAAAAAAATAAACCCACCAAACTTTAAAAACCCGGAGTTATAACCAATACTATCGCGGCCGGTAATAGTGCTATAACCAGGGCCGCCGGTTGCATAAAGGGAAATGTTTCGTTTAGCGTCCTGATCGGGTTTGCGGATAAACAAAAAAGGTATCTTTATTTTGCGCCCCTGTGGTCTTTGCCGGTTTTCGGGTACAACCAGGTAGCCATATTTAGCAATTAAACGCGTATCATATTTTATGGCAGAAACGGCTTGCTCTATAACAGGCTGGTAGGTTTGACCGTTTGCACCCCGAACAAAAACGAGGAATAGCAGAAAAGTAATTGCAAGTGATTTCATTGATAATAACAATTTACACAAAGAAATACATTACAACTACCTAAAGAAAGTAAAAAACGGACAATTTACAGTTGGTTGTCTGTTAATTTTTGCCCGGTGAATTTTACCACGTCCTTATAAAAATGGCTCATATCATAATAACCATAATCAAAAGGGACAAAGCCGTTTTTGGCTTTTATAAATTGGGTTAAAGCTGCCCGCGCCCTCAATATCGAAAAATAATTTTTCGGAGAAATACCCACGGTTCGATGAAAATACCGGTTGATAGTTTTAGAACTGATAAATAGCCGTCCGGCTACGGCCGATGTATTTAATTGCATGCCCGTAGCCTGGTACTCGCCTATTGCATCGCTCACCATCCCCAGGTAATGATCTTTATGGCTGTTTTTCCTGCAGGCATTTAAAAGATATTGCTGCATCAGGTTTATCCGTTCTTCAAAAACAATAGGCTGCCTTAATTGGGCTAATAAACTGCCGGGTAAAATCTGCGCTAAATTAATAAGCTTATCTGCCAGGGTAATTTGGTTTAAACCTAAAATCGCCTCTAAACCACCCGGATAAAATTTAACGGTAAAAATATTATCTGCAGGCTGATTGTGACGTTCAACCGTATTGTTTCTTAGTATCAGAATATCCTCACATGCCTTCACCAGGTAACGTGAATGTGCCAAATCAATATAGTAAGGTGCACCAAGATTGATATAAAAAGTAGGTGTCCAGCTGGCAAACATTTTAACAGAGAAATGTTCGTTTTGGAAATATTGCCGGGTTTTAGCTAAAGATGACTCAGAGAAAAACTCAATGTAATTGGCCAATTCTTCACAAGGCGCTACAAAATCATATATTTTACGAATATTCTGAAATATCTCGACCATAGCTTAAGTCCCCACTTTGTAAGCAAAGTAAATATAAGTAATCATTCGCTAAGCCGCTAAGCAACAATTTGTTTCTTAAAAACTGTCGAATATTCCGAATCTATTTAAATCAGGAGATGCCGCTGATCTCATCGAATCGTAAGAACCGGCTGAATTATTGTCATCCGTTTTAATCCGCGAAATTAGTGTGTAATCAAATCCGTATTTATGCTTACGCAAACAGGTCACTCGCTTTATGTTGTTCAATAATTACCTGGCGATACTTATTCAGCAGCGTCGATTTAGATATAAAACCTATAAACAGGCCATCCTTTATTACAGGCAGCTGCCATACATCAATAGCATCGAAAGTTTCCATTACGGTACTGGCTGGTTGATCATAATCAATTACGGTTGGCGCGGCAGTCATAATATCGGCAATAGTATCATCGGCAATCTCCTGGTTAAACAGGCGCCGGCGAATATCATCTATCAGCACCACTCCTTCCAGGCGCCCATCCTCCTTTAATACCGGGAATATGTTGGCATCAGTTTTAGCCAGGATCTTATAAAAATCATTAACCGTTGTTTGCTTATCAATCGCGGTGTATTTTTTGTTGATGATGCTGTCCAGAGCTATAGCATTTAACATGCTGTAATCCTGGCCCGGATGGATATCTTTTTCGTGAATAAGGTGCTGCCAGTAAATATTATGGGGCGATGAAAGACGCGATATGATGTATGATATGGATGATACAATCATGAGCGGGATAAATAACACGTAGCCGCCCGTAATTTCGGCTATCAAAAATATGGCGGTAAGCGGGGCATGCATTACGCCGCTTAAAGCACCGGCCATACCAACTGCTATAAAATTACTTGTATTTAAATGTACCAACCCGGTAAGGTTTACCCCATAGGCCACTGCTAAACCTAAAAATGCACCGGTAAACATGGTAGGCGCAAACGAGCCGCCGTTACCACCAGAACCAAGCGTAATACCGCTGGCTATAATTTTCATAAAAACCAGCGCTACAATAAATACCAGCATTAACCACTGGTTGGATAGCCAGCCGGAAAATAACGATTCATCCTTTAGCGCATCAATGTTGCCATTTAAAATGGCCCGTAGGTATTGGTAACCTTCGCCAAATAACTGCGGAAATACCATAATAATAAGCCCAAGAAACAAGCCGCCTAAAAGTGCCCGCACATAACGGTTTTGCTTTTTCAGGATACCGCCCTCCAGTTTACCCCCTACTTTATTAATGTATATAGCCATCCAGCCACTAAGCAGGCCCAGCAAAATGTAAAAAGGAATTGCAGGCACCACCCAGCCTTCGGTAACCAAATGAAACAATTGCCCCGAGTATAATAATTTGGATACTACCACGCCGGTTGCCGATGCTATTAATAAAGGAATAAACGTGGGGATGGTGATTTCGCCTATTAATATCTCTAACGAAAACAGCACCCCGGCAATAGGGCTGTTAAATACCGCGGCTATCCCTGCCGATGCTCCTGCAGCCAGCAATACCGTTTTTTCATAAGGCGTAAGCTTAAAAAACCTGCCAATGTTTGAGCCTATAGCAGCACCGGTAGCTACAATAGGCGCCTCTAAACCGGCCGAGCCGCCAAAGCCTACCGTTAATGAGCTTGTTACTATATGCGAATAAATATTATTTACCCTGATGTTCGATCTGTTCTTTTTGATATTGGCCAGGATACTGCCTATCCCCTTTTGTATTTTATCGCGGTTAACAAGATGCTGCCAGGTTACAGCCAGGAAGATACCCAGTGCAGGCAAAAAAACGTAAGCTATATGGTAATACAAGTGCGATGAAATGCGGTGGCTCACATCCTCCATAAAATGCACTAAAAACTTTAGCGCAATGGCTGCCAGGCCACCAAAAAAACCAACAAAAACACTGCAGTAAATTAAAAAGTTCCGTTGACTGTTACGTTTCAGGCGCCAGCGGTTTATTTTATCGGAGAGGGATTTAAGCATAGACACGAATTTCAATACACACGAATTTCACGAATGGAAACGAATTAGCACCAATTCCATTCAAGTATTGGCAAGTTATACAATTTGATAATCATTCGCTACAATCCCCCTTTGCGATCTTCAATTTCAATAATTCGTGATAATTCGTTTCCATTCGTGAAATTCGCGCTTATTTGAGATTCGTGTTTGATTAATTTATATTTGCCCATGATTTCTTCGCAAAGATATGATCAAAGAGGTGTATCTGCCTCCAAAGATGATGTACATAATGCTATTAAAAACATTGACAAGGGCATTTTCCCTAAAGCCTTTTGTAAAATAGTACCCGATATATTGACCAACGACGCTGAGTACTGCAATATTATGCATGCCGATGGCGCGGGCACAAAATCATCACTGGCTTATACTTACTGGAAAGAAACCGGCGATATCTCGGTATGGCGCGGTATTGCCCAGGATGCCATCATCATGAACCTCGACGATTTGCTTTGTGTAGGCGCTACTGATAATATCCTGCTATCATCAACCATTGGCCGTAATAAAAATCTGATACCGGGCGAAGTTATTGCCGCCATTATTAACGGCACCGAAGAAATTTTAAGCGAACTGCGCGGTGCCGGTATTGGCATTTACTCAACCGGCGGGGAGACTGCCGATGTTGGCGACCTTGTACGCACCATTATAGTCGACTCTACGGTAACTTGCCGCATGAAGCGTGAAGATGTGATATCCAACCACCGCATTCAGCCTGGCGACGTTATTGTGGGTTTGGCGAGCTACGGGCAGGCAACCTACGAAAAGGAATATAACGGTGGTATGGGCTCAAACGGCCTTACATCTGCACGCCATGATGTGTTCAATAAAACCATTGCCGATAAATATCCCGAAAGTTATGATGCGGCCATCCCTTATGATCTCATCTTCAGCGGCAGTAAAAACCTTACCGACCTGGTTGACATCGGCAACGGGAAAAGCGTAACAGCAGGCAAACTGGTATTAAGTGCCACACGCACTTATGCCCCAATTATTAAGGCTATATTAGATAAATACCGCAGCAAAATAAACGGCATGGTGCATTGCAGCGGCGGCGCGCAAACCAAAGTACTGCATTTTATTGATGAGCTGCATATGATAAAAGATAACCTTTTCCCTGTGCCTCCCCTGTTTAAACTTATTCAGCAGGAATCAAAAACCAGCTGGCAGGAAATGTATAAGGTATTTAACATGGGCCACCGTATGGAACTGTATGTACCGGCAGAAATTGCTGAAGACCTGATCAACATTTCTAAAAGTTTTGGTGTTGATGCGCAGATCATTGGCCGGGTTGAAAAGGCCGATACTAAAAAAGTAACCGTAACATCGGAGTTTGGGGTGTTTGAGTACGAATAATATTGAGTAGATTTATTTTTATAAATCTACAATTCATATGCTCAGGTTCCTTTCGGCACAGCCACCATTTAATTTATGGGTTATATTTTTGGCCGAAAACCTACTGGTTACCGCAATGGCCCTGGCCTTTGGTTACCTTGTACTCAAACTTAACCGAAAACCGGTAAAAGCAACCTCGCGCAATGAGGTATTAACTTGCCTGCTCACCAATGCCATCAACACAGCTATAACCTATGCCGGTTTCCGGCTTTGGCAGCACGGGTATATCGTGATGAGCTTTGAAGTTAATTGGTTTATCCTGTTTGATTTTATGGTTTTATTTATGCTGATGGATTTGGCCATGTTTATTTTTCATTACTTCATCCACCATTCTGCTATTTATAAAGCTATCCATCGTTTCCACCATCATTACGCCGATCCTATCCCAATTGATCTTTTTGTGTTGCATCCTATAGAAACCATTGGCTTTGGTTCACTATGGCTTATTATCATCGCCCTGCTCAGCTTTAATTTTTATGCGGTTTTGATTTACCTTACCGCAAATGTTTTTTTTGGCATTATGGGCCATTTAGGAATCGAGCCCATTCCGGCCGCTATCAGGAAAGCTATTCCTTTCAGATACCTGGGTACATCGTCATTTCATCATAATCATCACTTAAACATCCATTATAATTATGGGTTTTACACTACCATATGGGATAGGTTGTTTAAAACTTATAAAGGGTAAAATTTATTTCACAAAAAAACCCCGGTCAATTGATTAACCGGGGTTGTGTTATATGATAAAACGTTATTAATTAAATATGTAACGTACACCAATCTGAGCCTGGAAACGAGAAAACTGGCTGATATCAGTTTTGTATGACGATGTAACCGGAATGGCGTTATTTGCATCAAGATAAGGGAATGAATAAGTTGCCTTACCAGTAGTTGCATCTTTACCCATGTACCTTAACACAGTTGTTGCACCGTTGTTAAACCCGCTATATGAAACTTGTTGTAAACCCCAGTTTCTGTTTAACAGGTTGGTAAAGTTGATTACATCAAAAGTAACTTCTAACGTATTCTTTACTTTACCTGTTTTGATAAAGAAGTCCTGGGCAAAATGCAGGTCAAGTCTTTTATAGGTAGGCAATATTGCACCATTCCTTTGAGCAAACTGACCTCTGTGCTGGCTAAGATAATTGTCCTGGTTAATAAAGTTATTTAACTGTGTCCATATCTGACCCGGTGTACGTGTATCTACGGTTCCGTTAGCAGCTGTAGGCGCCTGGGTTAGTATAATGTCTCCCTGGTTTTTAGGAATAAACATCAAATCATTGGTAGCACCATCACCGTTAGGGTCATTAGCTGTAATATAAGATATTGCTCCGTTATTAGAAGCTTCGAATATTAGACCTACAGTAGTTGCCAGGTTTTGCGCATATTGCTTACGGTAAGATACTGTAGCAATAATACGGTTTGGCTGAACATATGAGCTGTTTGACAAGTTATCGGTGTTAGGATTACCTGCAACATATCTTGTGCTCCAGATAGTACCTGCGGTTGAACCACCGTCATTTACGTCTTTAGATTTGGTGTAGGTATAAGCTACGCTTGCACCAAAACCATTTGTAAAGTTTTTTTGCAATTGACCGGTCACAAAATATGAAAATCCTTTACTGGTATTTCTCATGTAATAAAGACCTGTGATTGATGGGTTGGCAGCGGTAGCCGCAGCTGCAGCAGGCGTTGTATTTTTAGCATCGTAACGTATCTGACCTTCCGGACCAGCGAATGTGCTGAAGCCATCAGAAAGCACTAAGTTTTGGTGATATATAGCGCGGATATCTTTAGTATAAGCACCTTCGATAGTTCCAATGATACCACCAGGCAATTTTTGATCAACGGCAAGATTTGTTCTCCAGATTTTTGGATATTTCAAATTTGGATCGGCAACATCAAGCTCATATGATGTATTGGCAGTTGCATTTGCCGGACGGTTTGCATTAACATCCGGGTTGAATTTTAATTGCTGATTGGTAGGGTCGTTTGCTTTTGTAATTGTACGTGAACCAAATAACAAGCCATTGTTTGAAGCCTGGTTAGATATCCACACAAATGGTACAGGGCCGGTAAATAAGCCCGAACCACCACGTACCTGGGTAGAACCATCTCCATTAACATCCCAGTTAAAGCCTAAACGAGGTGAAAGCTGCACCCTGTTTTTTGGTAATTTAGAAACATCAACATGAGTACCGCCCTGGAAAGTTAAGGCTGCTGCATTACTGTTTGCCGCCAAAGTGGTAGGGAATACGTCATAATCAGCTCTTAAACCATAAGTCAACCTGAAATTATCAGTAACATGGAATTTATCCTGGATGTAAACGCTGTAAATAGAAGCTTTGATTTTTGCTAATGGTAGTGAACTACCCGAAGCAGGGTACCGCAAAGTATAAGCCTGTGCAGGTAAACCGTTAATGAAATCAGAAGCAGAGTTATAAGTATATAAACCATTATAATCCGGAGCAAAACCATTGGTATAGCTTTGGATTTGATTGCTGGTACCTATTGTAAACTCGTGTTTACCGGAGTATATGGTAAAGTCATCAGCAAACTGCCAGATATTGGTAGATAGCAAGTTACCTGCAGTATATAATTCAGAACCAAAGCTGGTAGCTGTTGCTGTTGCAGCGGTTACCACATTGCCACTTGCATCTGATGTACCGTTACCAATATCAACCATAGGTAATAAACCAGTACCTAAAAACGCGCGGTAATCTCTTAATGCCGAATAACCTACTGTAAGCTTATTTGACATTGAATTGCTAACGCGGGTATTCAACTCAATAATACCGATGTTAAAGTTGTTATTGATTGTATAACCAGAGCCCTTAAAAGGTAAGGTATTAGGACCCGGAGCACGGGTGGTACCATAACCTACTGCGGTTTTACCATCACTATTGCTGATGCCTGAGTTACTGGCCGGTTGATCTTTAAACGATTTTAGGTAAAAATACTTAGCGCTCAAAGTATTGTTTTTGTCAATGTTCCAGTCTAATTTAGCTGTTAACTTATCGCTTGAAGTTCTGTAAACATAATCTTGATAAGGACCAGGATTATAGCCAAACTCACCAAGCTTTGTTTTAATAGCCTCAAGTGTGCCTGCCTGAACTGAGGATACGTTAGAACCGCTTAATCCCGCACCGCCTGCTACATACGTAGTTGCAGGTGGCTGGCTAACTCTTTCCTGTTCGCCTGATACAAATAAGAACAATTTGTTTTTGATGATTGGTCCGCCAACGGCAGCACCAACTGTATGGTAATCAAATGGAGTAATAGGCACATTGGTATTACCTGCGTGGTAACCTGTTAACCTAACACCACGACCATAATAATAAACAGTACCTTTTACTTCGTTGGTACCTGATTTTACCACAGTATTAACACCAGCACCTGTAAAGTTACCCTGGCGAACGTCATAAGGTGCGATATCTACCTGGATCTGGTCGATCGCATCCAATGAAATAGGCTGAGAACTGGCCTGGCCACCCAAAGTACCTGATAAACCAAATGAGTTATTAAATAAAGCTCCATCAACAGTAATGTTGTTAAAGTTACTACTGCGGCCGCCAAATGCCAATCCGTTGGCAGATGGGGTTAATTTTGTAAAGTCACTTAACGAGCGGTTTACAGTTGGCAAATTTTCAATCTGTGAACGGCTGATAGTTTCGCGGGCGCCGGTACGTGAAGAGTTGATTACTTTACCTGCAGAAGCTGTAACTTTTACTTCGCCCAGGTTGGTAGTATTATCTTCAAGTTTAGCAGCGATCCTTTGATCCTGGCCGATAGATAATGTAATATTGTCCTGAACAAACTGCTTATAACCCACAAAGGTTACTTTAAAGGTGTAAGGACCACCTACCCTTAAGTTGGGGATATTGAATCGACCGTCGGAACGGCTAACGGTTGGGTATACAGTACCGGTAGGTACATGAGTGATGGTTACAGTTGCACCTGGTATAGCACCTTTAGCATCGGTAACGATCCCGTTAACGCTGGCGGTGGTAACACCCTGGGCAGCTGCATTCCTGTTAATAAGGAATGTTAAACCCGTTAATAATAATAAAAGAAGTAGAGGCTTCCTCATAAATTGCTTTTTTTTAATTATACTTTTAGTTAATTAGCCGCAAAGATAAGTAATACACTGATTGTCAATGTTAAATTTATGTTAACAATTGTTGCATATTTTTCAACATATTGTCATTATTTCACAAATAAATACAAGTAAATAGGTAGATATTATGTGATATTCGTAATTTATCTGTTATTTTATTGAGTTAGAAACATGGTGCGGTAAAAATAATATTTTATGGCCCCTGCCAATTTGTTCTGTTTTCTCATTTCGCCTGTTTTTACTTAGCTTTGGGCCTTTAAAAATTATAGCGCCTGCGGTAAATAATACATCCCGCTATAATCTGTGCAAAACAAAATTTAGTTATCAAAGTATATCATTAAAAATATGGACTACGATTTAATTGTTATAGGGTCAGGCCCGGGTGGTTATGTAGCAGCTATCCGCGCTTCACAACTCGGTTTAAAAACTGCCATCATTGAAAAAGAATCATTAGGTGGTATTTGTCTTAACTGGGGTTGTATCCCAACCAAAGCTTTATTAAAAAGCGCCCAGGTATTTGAATACCTTAATCACTCGCAGGATTATGGTATTAAAATTAACGGTACAGGCGAAGTTGACTTTGCTGCAGTTGTTAAACGCAGCCGCGGCGTAGCCGATGGCATGAGCAAAGGCGTGCAGTTTTTAATGAAGAAAAACAAGATCGATGTAGTTAACGGTTTTGGAAAATTAAAATCGAAAGGTGTTGTTGAAGTAAAGCTGAATGACGGCTCAACCAAACAGATCACCGCTAAACATATCATAATTGCAACAGGCGGCCGCTCGCGCGAGTTACCAAACCTTAAACAGGATGGTGTTAAAGTAGTTGGTTACCGCCAGGCCATGGTATTGCCCAAACAGCCAAAATCAATGGTAGTAGTTGGTTCGGGCGCAATAGGCATTGAGTTTGCTTATTTTTATAACTCAATTGGCACCAAGGTAACTGTAGTTGAGTTTTTAGATAACATCGTTCCGCTGGAGGATGAAGAAGTTTCAAAAGGCTTGTTCCGCATCCTTAAAAAACAGGGCATCAACATCATGACCAGTTCAAATGTTGAATCTGTAGACACCAGCGGCGAGCTTTGCAAAGTAAACATTAAAACTGCTGCAGGCACGGAGGTTATTGAAGCCGAGGTTGTTTTATCAGCAGTAGGGATTTCTACCAACATTGAAGGCATCGGGCTGGAAGAGTTAGGTGTAAAAACCGAAAGAGGCAAAGTACTGGTTGATGACTACTACAAAACCAACGTTGAAGGCGTTTATGCTATAGGCGACATTGTAAAAGGCCAGGCCCTTGCGCACGTAGCATCTGCCGAAGGTATTATCTGCGTTGAAAAAATTGCAGGTCAAAATCCGCATCCCTTAGATTATAACAACATTCCGGGCTGTACTTATTGCTCGCCCGAAGTTGCATCAGTAGGTTATACCGAAAAAGCGGCTAAAGAAGCCGGATACGAGATAAAAGTTGGTAAATTCCCATTCTCGGCATCGGGCAAGGCAAGTGCTGCCGGCGCCAAAGATGGTTTTGTAAAACTGATCTTCGATGCCAAATACGGCGAATTCCTTGGCGCGCACATGCTGGGTTTAAACGTTACCGAAATGATTGCCGAAGTTGTTACCGCCCGCAAGCTGGAAGCTACCGGTCACGAGATCATCAAATCGGTTCACCCGCACCCAACCATGAGCGAAGCTGTTATGGAAGCTGCAGCAGCAGCTTATGACGAAGTAATACACTTATAAGTCAAAAATAAAAATTCAAAAGTCAAAAGCCGGTCGTTTAGTTGCAGCCGGCTTTTCTTTTGAAGTTACCTTTTAAATTAAAATAGTTTCTATTATTACCTTTAATAAACTTGCTCATCCATTTTTGAATTTTGACTTTTGAATTTGACTTAAAATATGAAGCTCCACACAATAGATACCGGTTTTTTCAAATTAGATGGCGGCGCTATGTTTGGGGTGGTGCCAAAAACCATCTGGAACAAAACCAACCCGGCCGATAGCAACAACCTTTGTACCTGGGCAATGCGCTGCTTGCTGGTGGAAGATGGAAAAAGACTGATATTAATTGATACAGGCATTGGTAACAAACAAAGTGAAAAGTTTTTTAGTCATTATTACCTGCATGGTGATGCTACCTTAGATAGCTCATTAGCCGCCCTTGGCTTTCACCGGGATGACATTACTGATGTGTTTTTAACTCACCTGCACTTTGATCATGTTGGCGGTGCCGTAGCTAGGGTTGAAGAAAACCTTTTGCCCGCTTTTAAAAATGCCGTTTACTGGAGCAACCCTAAACACTGGGACTGGGCGGTGAATCCAAACGACCGTGAAAGGGCTTCCTTTTTAAAGGAGAACATATTACCGATACAGGAAAGCGGTCGGCTGCAATTTATCGCTACCCAAGACGGCATAGCTTTTACCGAAGATTTCAAGATCCGTTTTGTATCCGGCCATACCGAAGCCATGATGCTGCCGCTGATTAACTATAAAGGCAAAAAGATCCTTTACATGGCCGATCTGCTTCCCTCCGTAGGTCATTTGCCGCTTCCTTATGTAATGGCTTATGACATGTTTCCGCTTACAACTCTTAAAGAGAAAAAGGTGTTCCTGACCGAAGCATCGGAGAACGATTACATCCTGTTTTTTGAACACGATCCCCTGAACGAATGCTGCACCCTGCAACAAACCGACAAGGGCATCAGGGTAAAGGACACGTTTAAACTGAATGAGCTGTAAGCTTACCATACAAACGCGTCGTTAACGGTAAGATAAGCATTTTTCCTTATACTTGATACATGATACTAACTACTTGATACTAAGTACCTAAATATCTATATTCCAAAATATCTCCCGGCTGGCAGTCAAGTGCTTTACATATAGCCTCAAGGGTTTCCAAACGGATAGCCTTTGCCTTACCTGTTTTAAGGATAGATAGGTTTGATATGGTAATGCCCACCTTATCGCTTAGTTGGTTTAATGACATTTTGCGTTTTGCCATCATTACATCCAGGTTAATGATTATCGGCATGATTAAATAGTCAGGGATCGTTCATCATTCAACTTTGCTCTCGGGGAAAAAGCGCTGTCATTCTGGTTAAATTCATCACTATAACACTGTTTAAAACACCCCCGTGTACCGGCAGCAACATTCTCCGGAACAAACAAGCCAAATACTATATAAACCGCCACCAGTAAACTACGTATTTTTTTCATTACCATATCGTTAAATTATATCCAAAGAAAATTATAATTCATTGCAACTCAAAATTTATTTATTGAAAAACAACAAATATTAGTCGGATATCATTTTAAGAAATTTATTTTTTTATTTAGATCACTCACTTGCCATTGTCAAATTATATGTTTTATTTTAGAACAAATTTTTAACTTTATACGTTCTATTCAGAATACAACGGATAGAAAGGTTTATTAAATAGATGAGACAACTCAAAATAACGCAATCCATTACCAATCGCGAGTCACAATCGCTGGATAAATATCTTCACGAAATTGGTAAAGTTGATTTGATAACTGC
This sequence comes from Mucilaginibacter sp. P5_A4, assembly GCF_056400605.1. NCBI lineage: Bacteria > Pseudomonadati > Bacteroidota > Sphingobacteriia > Sphingobacteriales > Sphingobacteriaceae > Mucilaginibacter > Mucilaginibacter sp. P5_A4. The sequence continues at coordinate 16,131 of NZ_JBFUKX010000012.1, forward strand.
CGAAGAAGAAGTAATATTAGCCCAAAAAATACGTGAGGGCGATCAGGCCGCATTAGAGCGTTTAACCAAGACCAATTTACGCTTCGTTGTATCTGTTGCTAAACAATATCAAAACCAGGGTTTAACACTTGGCGACTTAATTAACGAGGGTAACCTGGGTTTAATTAAAGCGGCCAAACGTTTTGATGAGACCAAAGGTTTTAAATTTATATCCTACGCCGTTTGGTGGATCCGTCAGTCGATATTGCAGGCTATTGCCGAGCAATCGCGTATTGTACGATTACCGCTAAACCAGGTAGGCTCATTAAGTAAAATAAGTAAAGCGTTTTCAAAACTGGAGCAGGAATATGAGCGTGAGCCATCGCCGGAAGAGCTTGCCGATATCCTGGAAACCACCGTTGATAAGATCTCTGATACCTTAAGCAACTCAGGCCGCCATGTATCTATGGATGCCCCGTTTGTACAGGGCGAAGAAAACACTTTGCTGGATGTATTGGAAAATCATGAGCCGGATACCGATTCGATATTAATTAACGAATCATTATCCGAAGAGATCAAACGGTCGCTATCAACCTTAACCGAGCGCGAGCGCGAGATCATTATATTATTCTTTGGCTTAGGCACCAATCACCCCTTGTCTTTAGAAGAAATTGGCGAGAAATTTAACCTCACCCGTGAGCGTGTACGCCAGATAAAGGATAAAGCCCTGCAGCGTTTACGCCATACTTCGCGCAGCAAAATTTTAAAATCGTACTTAGGTTAATCAACCTTAACAAATATTAAGAAAGCCATTGGTAAATAGCCGGTGGCTTTTTTGCATTTATGATAATTTGTCCTTTCGGGAGGCACAAATATGTAGCCCCGCAAAAAAGCAAACCTAGAAGCTGTTTAAAAATGGATCGTCATTGACAGTGGGATATAACAAATCCAACCTCATAAAATTTAAATCATCAATTCCCGTTATTTAGCTAACCTGTCATAATTAGTTAAATGACCAACTCCTTAAAAATCACCTGGTATTTTTATAAACCGATACTTGTTTGGTGTTTATTGGCCACATTCGCCTGTATTTACTACGTATTTTCCGGCCAGTTAAACATTCCTTTTGCTTACCTGTGCAAACTGTGCAGCTATGCTTCTATCCTGGGTATCCAATATCTAAACTTTAATTCAACAAAAACCTACTTCTATTTCCGCAATGCGGGTTATGGCATCGGTCGCCTGTACGCTTATGTGTTTAGTATCGACCTTATTGCTTTCTTTATTCTTTTATCACTATCAACAATCCGCTAAAATTTGGAACCTCTTATACTAAAAACCAACAGCGTATTACTGGAGTTCGACGGCAGAAAGATCCTGCAGGACGTTTACCTGGAATGCAAACAGGGCGAAGTATTGGGCATCCTCGGCCGTAACGGCTGCGGTAAATCATCTTTATTGCGCATCATGTTCGGTACGCTTACTCCCGCCTATAAGCATATAAGTATCAATGGCGAATACATCAAAAAAGGGTACCACAATATGCGCATAGCCTACCTGCCCCAGCATAACTATCTGCCCAATGGCATCAAAATTAGAAACCTGGCAAAAACCATTATCGACGACCGGTTTTGGGATGATTTTTCGGCACATCCGGTTTACAACAATCATTGTGAAAAAAAAGCAGGTGAGCTATCAGGCGGCGAACTGAGGCAGCTGGAAACCCTGATGGTTATTTACAGCAAGGCCGATTTTATTTTGCTGGATGAACCTTTTACCCATATTTCGCCCCTGCAATCAGAAATGTTTAAAGCCATAATTAAAAAATGCGCTAAAGTGAAGGGCATCATTTTAACAGACCACCAGTATTACAACATTTTGGATGTAAGCGACAGGATCATACTAATAACCAACGGATATACAAAGCCCATTAAACACCGTGATGAGCTGGTTGCTTACGGTTATTTAAGCCACATCAATTAAATATAGCCGGCTGTAACATATAACCGTTTCGCATTGTCTACTTATACAAACAGACCCTGTGATGCTCCGGCCGTATTTATATTTGATGATATTGTTATTTGTTGCCGGCTGGCAAAAAGGCCGGTGCAGCGATAAAATATCTATAGGCGGCATCACTTTCAAAAACGCCATCCGCGACCCGGACCCTGATCCGTCTGGTAATTTCAATACACTGGTAATCCCCATAAAAAGGGCGGGCAACCTCATCATTGTGGAAGCACAGATAGATTCTTTAGCAGGCAATTTTGTGCTGGATACCGGCGCACCCTATCTTATTTTAAACTCCACCTACTTTAGGTATCTGCCTCACGTAACAGAGCAGGAATCGGCAGGCTTAAATGGTGCGGCATCCGTCTCATTTACAACTTATGTATTTAATTTCAGTATCCTTGACCTGCATTACCCCAGGCTTACTGCCGATGTTACCGATCTGTCGTCTATTGAAAACAGCCGCAATATTAAAATATTGGGGCTACTTGGCACAAGATTATTTAACAAGTTTACCATTACTGTAGATCTGTTCAGAAACGTGATGTATATCCATAAACTTAACGAAGACGGCGATATCCCCCAGGGCGAAAAGATTTTTCATGAACCCTGGATGGTTACCCCTTTCAAATATTATAATGATGTGATATTTATTAAAGGCATAGCCAATAACAATCCATTATGGTTTGCCTTTGATACCGGCGCCGAAACCAACCTGATGGACTATGACAGGGTACGAAAACTGCTACCCGGCATGCAGGTGCTTAACCGTACTAAAACCACCGGGATTGGCGGGTCATCTTTCGAGGTGATATACGCCCGTTTTGATACCCTTAAAATTGGCGACCGGCGATTTATCAAAAACCGGGTATTGCTAACCAGCCTGGATAAAATGGGCAAGGCTTACGGGCATACTGTTGATGGAATTTTAGGATATGATTTTTTTATCCGGGGAGTATTCAGCATCAACTTTGTGAAAAAAGAATTTGAAATGTACATTTACACTAACCAGTAGTATGAAAAAGTGCAGATCGGTCGCTATTATATTTTTGTTGCTCAGTTGCTTCATTTTTGATGCAAAGGCGCAAAAACGCAGTTCGCTTATTTTAGGTAAAGATCATTTAATGTTGTTGATCGACCTACGCTCATCAAAACAGGAGTTAGATAGCCTGTTCAAAGCGGCAGGCATAAAAGGTGCAAATCCAGCCGCTATTTTAAAAGGCGATTACTCGGCCTTAACAAAAGATGGCTGGAATATCAGCAAACGCTCCATAAACTCAATTCAGTTTAACAGGTCGCTGTCCGATCTGAATGTTAACGCACAAAATAAACCATTCCTGATAACCACCAATCTTTCAAATAATGACGATAGCCGGCCCGGCTACCCTGCCGATGAGACATTTGGCATTAATAAATTCTCGCGGGTTAATGTTTATGAGCTGCCATCCGGCCTAACGCGTTTTTATTTACCAGGATTTTTGAAGGCAAAACGTGTTTTACTATCGGGCAATTTCAATAACTGGAGCACCTTAAAGGGCATAATGATCAAAACGGACAGCGGCTGGGTAGCCGATGTAAAGCTTGCCCCCGGTGTATACGAATACAAATATATTATTGACGGCCGCTGGCAGCGCGACAAGAGCAATCTGCAGCAACACCCCGATGGCTTTAACGATGTAAATTCGGTTTATTACCGGTATAATCACACCTTCAGGCTTCACGGGTTTGCCGGGGCGCATAAGATCACACTCGCGGGCAGTTTTAATAACTGGGACGCCAACGCTATCATCCTCCAAAAAAAGGGTACCAGCTGGGAAACTAAACTTTACCTGCACGATGGGATGCACACCTACCGGTACCTGGTGGATGGCCAATGGTTTACAGATCCTGCCAACCCGGTAACGTTAAAGGATATTGATGGCCATACCAATTCGGTAATAAACCTGGGTGAAACCATTAATTTTAAGCTTAACGGATACGCAAAGGCCCAAAAGGTATATGTGGCAGGCAGTTTTAATAACTGGAAACCCAACGAGATAGCCCTTAAAAAAACAGCAACGGGATGGGTATTACCGTTAATAATACCTGCAGGCAATTATGGCTACAAATTTATTGTTGATGGCAGCTGGATAACCGATCCGCTGAATAAGCGAACTGTTGTGGAAGGAGGAGTAACCAATTCTTTTATAACAGTTAAGCCTAACTATACTTTTAAGCTAAAGGGTTATGGTAATGCCAAAAGTGTGCATATTGCCGGTAACTTTAATGACTGGGATCCCGAAGGGCTGTTACTTGATCATAACGGCGATGAATGGGCCATCAGCCTCAACCTTAAACCTGGCAAATACCGCTATAAGTTTTTGGTTGACGGTAACTGGATCCTGGATCCCGGAAATAAATTATATGAACAAAATGAACATAATACCGGAAATTCCGTTTTATGGATTGAGTAAGAAAGAGGTCGCCAGGAAATTGTTAAAAACATGAGATTGACTTTCTCCCAGCCGTCATTGCGAGTGATAAAATTTCGCGAAACGCTGAAGGGAAAATGGCGTTTTAAAAGGTTTGTCATCCTGAACGGAGTGAAGGATCTATTCGCAGGCTGTACAGGGCGAAGAAGCATGGCGAATAATAGATGCTTCACTACGTTCAGCATGACAAATGGCTTTTTTTTCAAACACCTCATAGGTAGGCTCTCGCAATAACGTGTATAAAAATGTCGAATTTGATTCCAATTAAAAATCTTGATTCCTGGCTCTTAATTCTTAACACTACTTAGTATATTAGCTAACATATAGAATATACCCAATACAATGACTATCCCCATATACCAGGCCGATGCCTTTACTGAAACCCTGTTTGGCGGCAACCCGGCGGCCATTTGCCCGCTTACAGATTGGCTGCCCGATGACACCATGCAAAAAATAGCCATTGAGAACAACCTGGCCGAAACTGCTTTTTTTGTAAAAACAGATACCGGCTACAAACTGCGCTGGTTTACTCCGGAATACGAAATCGATCTTTGCGGCCATGCCACGCTGGCATCGGCACATATATTATTTACCGAGTTGGGTTTCGATGGCGATGCCATCCAGTTTGAAACCGTAAAAGCCGGCACCCTGATTGTAAAACGCGACGGTGATAAATACACCATGGATTTTCCATCCAGGCCGCCAATACCAATTGAACCACCAAACGGACTGGCCGAATCGCTTGGCGAAAAGGAGCCGCTGGCCTTTTTAAGATCGAGGGATTACTTCATAGTTTACGAAACCGAGCAGGACATCAGGGACCTTACTCCCGATTTTTTTGCCTTATCAAAAATGGATACCGTAGGCGTAATAGCAACCGCCCCCGGTGATAATTCCGATTTTGTTTCCCGTTTCTTTGCTCCCGGCGCCGGCATCCCCGAAGACCCGGTTACCGGATCGGCACATTGCAACCTGATACCCTACTGGGCAAAAAGATTGGGCAAAAACAAGCTCCATGCCTACCAGATCTCCGCCCGCCGCGGCGAACTATGGTGCGAACTAAAAGGCGACCGCGTGCTGATGAGCGGCAAAGCGGTTACGTATTTAAAAGGCGAAATTTCTTTGGATCATTAGTTGAACCTTGGCTAAACTTACGAAGTTAAAAACTCGTAAGTCTTTCTTAAATAATCATCCTCAGCTACAAAAACCTTTCGCCTTTATCCTTTCACCTTTAACCTCCTTCTTACTCCCCCTAAAAAAAGTTTAATAAATCATTTTTTTATGATTACTTTGAAGGTTAAATTTTTGTAAGGGATACAACAAAATAAATGCAGCTTACCCGCTTAGAAATCAAGGGCTTTAAGAGTTTTGGAGATAAGATCACCATTAATTTTAATGAGGGTGTAACTGCAATTGTAGGACCCAACGGCTGCGGAAAATCAAACGTAGTTGATGCCATCCGCTGGGTACTGGGCGAGCAAAGCACCCGCATGCTGCGATCAGAGAAGATGGATAACGTGATCTTCAATGGTACCAAAAGCCGTAAATCGGCCAACCTTGCCGAAGTTTCCCTTACTTTTGATAATACCAAAAACGTACTGCCTACCGATTATTCGCAGGTTACCCTTACCCGAAAACTTTACCGCACCGGCGAAAGTGAATACCGCCTGAACGATGTACAGTGCCGCCTGAAAGATATTACCGACCTGTTCCTGGATACCGGTATCGGCTCCGACTCCTACTCTATCATCGAGTTGCGGATGATAGACGAAATCATCACCAACAAGGAAGGTTCGCGCCGGAATTTGTTTGAGGAAGCATCGGGCATCTCTAAATACAAGCTCCGCAAAAAACAAACTTTCAGCAAATTGAAAGATACCGAGGCCGACCTGGAACGCGTGGAAGACCTGCTTTTCGAAATTGAGAAAAACCTTAAGTCGCTGGAGAACCAGGCTAAAAAAACCGAGCGTTATTACCGCATCAAAGAGCAATACAAATCGCTCAGCATTATGCTGGCATCGTTCAGGATTGTATCTTTCAGCGAATCGTTAAAGAAAATTGAGGACCAGGAGCAGCAGCAAAAAGCCGAAAAAGGAGGTATTGTTGCCCAGATAGATACTTTGGAGGCTGCACTGCAACAACAAAAGCTGGATAGCATCACCAAAGAAAAAAACCTATCTGTACAGCAAAAAACCACCAACGAGTTTGTAGCTAAGATCCGTGCTTACGAGAGTGAGAAAAAGATCAAGAACGAGCAGCTCAAATTTCAGCAGGATAAAGAATCAAGGTTAACCGAGGAACTGGATAGGGATAAAAACCAGCTAAACCACGTACTGTATAACATTAAGCGCTTATCCGAAGAAAAAGCATTGGAGGATGAGAGCCTGCAAACCATCCAAAGCCGCTTAGCCGACCTGAAGGAGGCCGTTGATGAGCTACGTGCACAACAAGCCGAAGCCCGCAACGAACTAACGGAGATTACCGGCATCAATACCCGCCTGCAAAACCAGGCCTACAAAGCCGAGAAGGATATTGATATCCTGCAAATTCAGCAACAGGCTTTAGAGCAGGAAAGCCAGCGCAATATGGAAGATACCACCAATAAAGAGGTAGAACTTTCGCATTTTAACCAGGTGGTTGCCGAACTGCAGAACCGCAAGGAAACGCTGGATTATGATTACCAGTCGGCTTTGGATTTTGAGAATAAATTAAAAGAACAGATAGCCGAAACTGATTCGGAACTTAGTTTGGTAAAAGATACCATCATTAAAGAAAGTCGAAAGCTGGATGCCAAACAAAACGAGTACAATCTTACCAAAAGCATGGTGGATAACCTGGAAGGCTTTCCGGAGTCTATCCGCTTTTTAAAGAAAAATGCCGACTGGGCCAAAAATGCCCCCCTGTTTAGCGATGTACTGTTTTGTAAGGAAGAGTACCGGGTAGCCATTGAAAACTACCTGGAACCACTGATGAACTATTATGTGGTTGATAACTATGATGAAGCTATAAAGGCCATACAGCTATTGAGTAATGCCGCCCGGGGCCGCGCACACTTCTTTATACTGGAAAACTATGAGGAAGTAATACCAGCTAACCCGGCTTTTGAAAATGCAGGCGCTGTTTCGGCCCTGAAAGTAATAGAGGTTGATAAAAGATACGCCCAGCTATGTAATCATCTGCTTAAAGATGTTTACCTGGTTGATGATGATAAGGACCAGCAGATTAACAATGCCGCCCTGCCCGATGGTGTGGTGTTGATTGGCAAAAGCGGCAAGTTCAATAAATCAAAGCATACCATGGCCGGTGGTTCGGTGGGTTTGTTTGAGGGAAAGAGAATTGGCCGGGCCAAGAATTTGGAGAACCTGGCAAAGGAGATTAAGGGTATCGAAAACCTGGTTAATGCGCAAAAAAGCAAATCGGATGAGTTGCAAAGCAAGCTTTCGGCCCTGCGTTCATCAACCAAAAGCAACGAGATTAATGAACAGCAGATGATCATTAACCGGTTGAATACCGAGCTGATAACCGTAAAGACCCGGCAGGAACAATACCAAACGTTTATTGAAAACAGCCTTAACCGTAAGGATGATATTGCCCGGAAGATTGCCGGCATCAAGGATGAAATGACTGCCCTGCACCCCCAGCTTGCCGAGTTAAAAATGCAGAAGCAGATCCAGAGCGATCTACTGGTTGATAAACAGGTTGCTTTTAACGAGTTGAATGAATACGTATCGGTACAATCAAACGCCTTTAACCAGGAGAATATCCGTTTTCACCAACAGCAAAACAAGGTATCAAGCCTAATAAAAGACCTGGAATACCGCGATACACAACAGGAAAGCCTGGAAACCCGCATCAAACAAAACAGCACCGAGCTGGAGAAAGTAAAAATTGCTATACAGGAAAACCTGAAGCAGGCCGATAACTCCGACGATGACCTGCTGGAGATGTACGAACAAAAGGAAAACCTGGAAAAAGCCACCCAGCAAGCCGAGCAGGAATATTACCAATGGCGTGGCATCATCACCGAAAACGAAAATGAAATTACCGCGTTAAGACGCAAAAAAGACAACCATGAGGTTATAGAAAACGAGTTGCGCGATGAGCGTAACAACCTTAAACTGGAACTGAACGCCCTGAAAGAGCGTTTATCTGTAGAGTTTAATATCGACATTGAAGATTTGCCCGAGACAGAAACACCTGTTGAAAGTGAGCATGACCTGCGCGAAAAAGCAGATAAGCTAAAAAAACAGCTGGACGATTTTGGCGCAATTAACCCGATGGCGGTTGAGGCCTATAACGAAATGAACGAGCGTTATACCTTTATCCAGGCGCAAAAGAAAGATCTGAGCGAGGCGAAAGCATCCTTATTAGCCACCATACAGGAGATTGATGATACCGCTAAAGAAAAGTTCATGCATGCCTTTATCATGGTGCGCGAGAATTTTATCAAGGTATTCCGATCGCTGTTTAATGAGGAAGATTCCTGCGACCTGATCCTGACCGATCCCAACCATCCGCTGGAATCGGATATTGATATCATCGCCAAGCCAAAAGGCAAACGCCCCCTATCCATCAACCAGCTATCGGGGGGCGAAAAAACGCTTACAGCCACCGCTATCCTCTTTTCGCTTTACCTGCTTAAACCAGCGCCATTCTGTATTTTTGATGAGGTAGACGCCCCGCTTGATGATACCAATATTGATAAGTTCAATAACATTATCCGCACTTTCTCTAAGGATTCGCAATTCATCATCGTATCGCACAACAAGCGCACCATTGCCAGTACCGATGTAATTTATGGTGTAACCATGGTTGAGCAGGGCATTTCTCGTGTGGTACCCGTTGATCTGCGCGAACTTGCAGATTAATTCCCCTGCTCTTTCCGGAACGAATGTGTTGCAGATAAAGCATGATTATGCTTTGTGCGTGCCGCGGTAGGCTACATATACGAAAGAAAACGGGGCAAAAGACGATTATCTTTTGCCCCGTTTTCACAAAAGGCTTTCGGCTTTTCGCCTTATGCTTTCAGCTTATATCTATTTATGGCGGAACTCTTTTTTACCCACCATTCCTTTAAATTTACGCTCATCCAACTTAAGCGTCATATCTGAAACTTGCTGTGCCGACATGGTTTTAGTTTTTGCCAAACTTTGAACCTTCGGACCAGACACATCATAAACACCTGTGCTAATATAATTTAAAGCGTGTTGCAGTAACACCTCTGTACTATCGCCAAAATCCTTTGTTACATCGTCATAATCAAGTTTACCCGGATAATCTGTTGAGCCGGGTGTCATCCCCGAATAATAACCACCCTGGTTGGCCGAGTTTTTGGTTTCAAACTGCGGCACATATAATTGATATTTATTAATATCAATAGCAAAAAAGCCTACCGGCTTGCCATAACTGGTACGCCCTATAAGGTTAACCTCCATTTCGGGGCGCAGGTTATTAATAGTTAGCTCACTTGCTGATGCGGTTGAACCGGTTACTATAAAAAACACCTTACTTATATTTAACGAACCATTTTTGGCAAAGTTAACCCGGTTATTAGCAGGTAAAAAATCCCCTTTATTAATATCATATATGACGCTTAGCAGCGGGTGGTTATCAGCCTGCAGCTTATCATTATAATAATAGGTAAACATCTGGCTGCCACTTTTTGCAGCAGGTACAATCAGGTTATCCAGGTATTCGGCTGTTTCAACACTTCCGCCGCCATTATAGCGCAGGTCGACAACCAGGTCTGTAATGCCTGCAGTGCTAAAGGCATTAAAAGCTTTTAATAACTGAGGGCGGGCGTTTGCTATTACGGTAAAAGTATTAAAAACAATATACCCTATTTTTTTATCACCCATAGTAAAAACCTTGTATTTTAAAACCGGGTTAATGGTATATTCGGCTACAGTTAACGACACATCGACGTTAGTATTATCCGCCTTCTTAAGCGTCATTGTGATTGGGTCGGTGCCAAAAACCGCATTTACCACAAAGTTTACATTGGTGCCATTATCGTAATCCAAACTGGTACGGTTATTAAGTTTTACTATTTGGTCTCCCCTTTTAATACCTGCGTTATCAGCAGGCGAACCCGGATATACATATTTTACGCGCAGGTCGTTGGCTTCCTGGTACAAAACCGAAAATCCAAAATCGCCACTTACGCCGCCCAACTCTGCAGAAACAGACCCATCATCAATAAAGGAATACTTAGCCGAACCCGGATCGTTCGCAACATACTCATAGGGCTTACCCGTTGCAGGATTAATTTTATATTGAGATAGTTTATCTACCTCGCTGGTGAGTGCTGCCAATTCGTTAGCTCCTGTGAATGAGCGGGGAGCAAAGGTTTTATAATCGGGCAGGGCATCATACCATAAATAAGTTTCTTTGGTATACAGGTAAACCGAATCTTTGATCAGGTTAGCTATTTCCAACTTGATTGCTGTAGAATCAGTAGTGTTAACGATTATTTTTTTATCCTTGTGGCATGCTGATAACAAACCGGCAGTAAGGATGATCACTGAGTAAAATATTTTTCTCATGTATAATTTAACTATAATATAAATGTGTTAACGCTATAAAAATAAGTATGTTACAACAGGCGCTATAAAAATTTAACGGCGCTTATATAATCTATCCCCACAGTCTCGGCGCATAAACTGTCGGTTTCCGAATTTCCTATCATCAAAATATCCCTGCGCTGTAAGTTATGTTCCTGCATCAATAAATGTACCACATCGGGTTCTGGCTTGGGCATTGTTTCTTCGGCAAAATAGCAAATAAGGTAGGGTTCCAGTTTATGCCATTCAACCTGCTTTATTTTATTTACCTGCTCCGATACATTTCCGTTTGTAACAATGAACAGTTTTTTACGATCAACCACAATTTCCTGTAGCAAAGTAAGCATATTTTGATATAAAAGCAATTTCAAAGGAAGCTTGGCAGTCAGCATAAGGTTGTCAAACTTATCCCTGTATTGTTCGGCTACCGGAAACGCTTTGGCAACTTTATCAAAAACGGCATCTGCTCCTTCCTTTAAATACGTAGCGGTCATCAAATTGGTTGTCTCTTTAGCATCAACCAATTCAACATATTCCAGCATGTTGGCAAAAAGGTAATAAACCTGGTATGTATAATCCTTAGCTGGATATAAAACATCGTCGAGTTCCAAAATGAACGCAGTTTTGCGCTTATCAATATCTTTATACTTCATTGTCCCCGGCAAGGATTGTTATATTATACTCATTAAATAATACTCTGGCTTGTTGCAGCAAGGCTATTTCCGGTGCACGGAAAAGGTAAACAACCTCAACACCCAGATCGAGGCATAAAGTTAACATTTCGTGTGTATAACTGGAAGATTGTGGATCGGGAAGGCGAATAAGCTGCCCTGGTTTCAGCATAAAAGCGGGCAACTCAAGGTGATCGCCCATGATAATGTCGTCGCCGTTCAGTTTGTTTTTTAGCTTATAGGCCGGCGCGGAATTAGCTGCGGTTATTAATATCTTCAACTTATTGTACAATTAAACCATCCTTCATCATCACCGTCCGATCTGACAGGTTGGCAAGATCTTCATTATGAGTAACAATTACAAAGGTTTGGTTAAATTCCTTGCGCAACTTAATGAAAAGTTCATGCAGTTCAAGCGCATTTACCGAATCGAGGTTCCCCGAGGGCTCATCGGCAAAAATAAGCGCCGGGTTATTAATAAGCGCGCGTGCCACGGCTACCCTTTGCTGTTCGCCGCCCGATAATTCATCTGGCTTATGGCTCATCCGTTCACCTAAACCCAGCAATACAAGCAGTTCTTTGGCTTTCTTTTCAGCTTCAGATTTAGATACACCTGCAATAAAAGCCGGAATACATACATTTTCAATAGCGGTAAACTCGGCCAATAAATGGTGAAACTGGAAAATAAAGCCAATTTTACGGTTCCTGAAATCGCTGAGGTTCTTGTTATTGAGCTTACTTAGTTCAATATCATTAATATACAGCTCACCAGAATCGGGCCTGTCCAGCGTACCCAAAATATTAAGCAGGGAGCTTTTGCCTGCGCCCGATGCACCAACAATGGTAACGATTTCGCCACGCTGAACATCCAGATCAACACCTTTTAATATTTGTAGCTGCCCGTACGATTTAAAGATAGATTTGGCTTTAAGCATAGCGCAAAGTTAGTGTTTTGGTTGATTTTATTGGAAGACCCCAAATGGATTAAAACGCTGAGAAAAATTTAAAGGCCGGAAGTTAAAAAAGAAAACAAAACGTTGCCTGACTCGTATACAAATAAGTAAATTTAAACTCAAAAGAAATAAGCCTTATTACAACCATCCTGATTTTTATATGATTAAACACCTTCAATTAATTTGTTGCATACTTCTTTTCGACCTATCGTTTATAAGCGCGCAACAGCTATTTGTTGAAAAATATCCGGTGAATGTTTACGGCGGCGCTATACAAAGCTGGACCATGGCGCAAGACAAGGACGGGGTATTGTATATTGCCAATAATGATGGTGTGCTTAGGTACGATGGCCTAAAGTGGGACCTGACAACTATTACCGACCAGAATTATGTTTTTTCGCTGGGGCTTAATTCAAAAAACGATATTTTTATAGGCTCTTATAATGAATTAGGATACCTCCGTAAAGATAGCGCCGCTAATTATAAATATCACTCCTTATTACCCCTTATCCCCAAACAATACAAAAGCTTAAATGATGTAGTACAAACCATCGTTTTTAACGATGAGGTAATTTTCAACAACAAGAAAAATATTTTCCTGTATAAAAACGGGAGGGTTAAAGTGCTTGCCATTAAAAACGCATGGTTATTTAAATTAAAAAAACAATTGTTTTCTACAAACAGCGAGGGTTTATGGATTTATAAAAACGGTGAATTTGAGGATGCAGGATTTGGTAAAGAACTGGAACTGGCCGGCATCCATTTAAAACGCATTGCAGATTATGAAACCGGTCAATACCTTTTGCTTGATGACAATAACCGGGTATGGGTATTAAATCCCCTCGAAACAAATAGCGGTAAAAGGTTGCGCCTAATTACCCAAAATCCCGTCACCCATTCAAAAACTGCCGAAATAAGAGGCATCCTCTACCTTGATAATGGCAAAATATGCGTGTTTACAGCAGAAGGGATTGTTTTTTTAAATAAAGAAGGTAAAACGGTAAACTTTATTTCAAAAGATGTGCTGGGGCTAAATCTCAATTCAGGATTTATCTTCCAGGATATGAATCATAATACCTGGCTGGGTACAGATTCATTTATTTCGCAACTCATTACAAGCTCGCCCTTATCTATATACAATAAACAAAATGGCCTTGAAGGAAATCTATTATGCTTCGGAAAAAAAGGTCAATATTTATATGTTGGTACAGACAAAGGACTTTTTTACAAAGATGAAAATGCAACCTTTTCCCTTGTACCGGGAACTGCCGGAGAGAACTGGAATATGTTCAATTTTAATCAGAAATTGTATTTAGCGCACCGCGACGGCGTTTTTGAAATTGAGGGAAAGAAAGCTACACGGCTGGTGGATCACTTGTTTATACAAACGCTTGGCGAGGTACGCAACAAGCCCGATTGCATGATCATGGGCACCTACAATACAGGCATCTGGCTGCTGGAAAAACGAGGCAATGCCTGGCATCAAAAAAAAATAAAAGGCTTTGAAGAGGAAACCAGGTTTATACAGCAGGATGATGAGGGCGATTTATGGATAAGTCATTACAACAAGGGGATCTTTAAACTGCGGTTAAATGCGCAAATGGATTCGGTAACGGGTACCACTTTTTATAATACGGCAAACGGCTTGCCCTCAAACCTAAATAACCGTATCTACCGGTTAAAAAACGGTAAAATAATTGTAACCACTACCGATGGTATTTATAATTATAACAAAATTAAAAACAGGTTTGAGCCCGATGCCATATTCCGAAAAGCAACCGGCAAAGGCTTTTGCATTTATACCCTTACCGAAAACGCCAATGGCGATATTTACTTTTGGGGTGCTCCATCAAAAAACACACAAACCGCAGGCGCCCTTATTAAGCAGCCCGGCGGCTCATTTAAGTTATTATTAACCCCGTTCAGCAAAATATCAACAAACACGCACGGTTTGCTGCGTATTGATGTAGATGCACCATTACTTATTGCCGGCCCTAATGAAGTATGGATTGGTAATGTAGATAGAATTATCAGTTACAATAGTGCGCAAAAAACTTATTACAACAAACCCTTTAAATTATCCATTAAAGCTGTATTGGCGGCCGATTCAACCATCTTTATAAGCGGCGGCAAACTACCTCAAAACGAGCTTGCATTTAGTCAGAATAAACTAAAATTCATTTTTGCAAGCTCATTTTATGAGGATGCCGATAAAAATGAATACCAGTATAAGTTAAAAGGTTTTGAAAACAAATGGTCCACCTGGAACAAGGAAAAAGAAGCTTTGTTCACCAACCTGTCCAACGGCAATTATACCTTTTTTGTACGGGCCAAAAACATTTACGGGCAAATAACCGAGCCTGTTTCTTATTCCTTTCATATCAATGCCCCATGGTATAAAACCTGGTGGGCTTACTTACTTTACCTGCTGTTGGCTTTGCTGGCCTTTTACCTGGTTAATATATTTAATACCAGCCGTATAAGAAGACAAAAACTGGTACTGGAACGTAAAGTAAATGAAAAAACCATCGAGCTAAGCGGCAAAAACGATGAAATTTTAGCACAAAGTAAGGCGTTGCAAGAGCTGAATTTAACCAAAGACAAACTCTTTTCTATTATCTCGCACGATTTAAGGGGACCTATAGGCCAATTAAAGCAAACCCTTGATCTGGTAAAATCAGGAGACTTAAGCCTGGAAGAACTTGAAACACTGATACCCGAGCTTGATGACAATATAGGCTCAACATTTAGTCTAACAGATAATTTACTTTATTGGGCACAAAGCCAGATGGAGGGGATCCAGGTAAAGCCTGCCTGGTTTAATGCGGTGGAAATTGCCGAAGAAAACTATAACTTATTTAAACTTAACGCCGATGCTAAAAACATCCGCATTATAAATAACATCAACAAACACATTTCCATTTACGGCGATATGGATATGATAAGGCTGGTATTGCGCAACCTTATCAACAATGCTATTAAATTTACCCCTTACAATGGCACAATAGTTTTAGGCTACAGCGCCCAACCGGGATTTGTTGAAGTTTATGTACAGGATACCGGCAACGGAATGTCTGAAACGGAAATTGACGCCATACTAAAAAAGGAAAACTTTCATAAAGACGGCACCTCCGGCGAAAAAGGATCGGGGCTTGGCCTTATGCTTTGCCAGGATTTTATTGCAAAAAATAACGGAAAACTAACCATAGAAAGCAAATTGGGAATAGGCAGTAAAATTTCCTTTTGGTTAAAAGGCGAGAATTAATAACCTTGTTTAAATAAACTCCACAAACCTCCCCTACCTTTAAAACAAAATTGTAGATTTACCGCAAATTCTTCAAAAAACATGAATATTCACGAATATCAGGGCAAAGCCATATTAAAGAGCTTTGGCGTTAGAGTTCAGGAAGGCATTGTTGCCGATACTGTTGAGCAGGCTGCAGAGGCTGCCCAAAAATTGAAAGAAGACCTGGGATCAAGCTGGGTAGTGATAAAAGCACAGATCCATGCCGGTGGCCGTGGTAAAGGCGGCGGTGTAAAGCTGGCTAAAAACCTTGACCAGGTTAAAGAAATTGCAGGCAATATTATTGGCATGCAATTAGTTACCCCGCAAACCGGACCCGAAGGTAAAAAAGTAAAAAAGGTTTTAGTAGCACAGGATGTTTACTACCCAGGCGAAAGCGAAACCAAAGAGTTTTATATGAGCGTATTGCTCGATCGTGCTAAGGGCCGTAACATTATCATGTACAGCACCGAAGGCGGTATGGATATTGAGGAAGTTGCACACTCAACTCCCGAATTAATATTTAAAGAAGAAATTGATCCTAAAGTTGGTCTGCAAGGTTTCCAAACCCGCAAAATAGCTTTCAACTTAGGTTTATCGGGCGAGGCTTTTAAAGATATGACCAAATTCATAGCTGCTTTATACAAAGCCTACGAAGCTACCGACTCATCACAATTCGAGATCAACCCGGTATTAAAAACATCTGATAACAAAATTTTAGCCGTTGATGCCAAGGTTAATATTGATGATAACGCATTATACCGTCACCCGGATTATGCCGCTATGCGCGATACCGACGAGGAAGACCCTACCGAAGTTGAAGCAAGTAAATCAAACCTTAACTATGTAAAGCTTGATGGTAATGTAGGCTGTATGGTTAACGGCGCCGGTTTAGCTATGGCAACTATGGATATCATTAAAATTGCCGGTGGCGAGCCTGCCAACTTCCTTGATGTTGGTGGTACTGCCAATGCCGAAACCGTTAAAGCAGGTTTTAACATCATCCTTTCCGACCCTAACGTTAAGGCAATCCTCATCAACATCTTTGGTGGTATTGTTCGTTGCGACCGTGTTGCCCAGGGTGTTATTGATGCCTACAAAGAAATTGGTAACATCCCTGTACCAATCATCGTTCGCTTGCAAGGCACCAACGCTACCGAAGCGAAAGAACTGATAGATAACTCAGGTTTAAAAGTATACTCGGCCATTTTGCTTAAAGAAGCAGCCGAAAGAGTAAAAGAAGTATTGGCTTTGTAATTGCCAGTCACACTATATTGAAAGGGGCCTTGTGCCCCTTTTTTGGTTTTAAAATCATCTGCAATAAAAAATGTCATTGCGATCCGTCAGCCGACGGAGGCAACCGCGAACTGTACAGAGCAGCCTAAATAACCCGTCATTGCGAGGTACGAAGCAATCCCAAACTGTACAGAGCAGCCTAAATAGCCCGTCATTGCGAGGTACGAAGCAATCCCAAACTGTACAGAGCCGCTATTTGGGTACTAACTTTACTTTGTGGTAATGGAATAACATCGTCCCGCTCATGGCCGCGGGAGGGCCTAGTCCTTTTTGTCTTGAAACAAAAAGGACCAAAAGACCGAGCATAGCGAGATAATGAGCACCAATAAAAAACAAACAACAGCGAATAATTCAAGTCAGCAGAAATGCTTCTTTGCGCTCTGGGCCTTTACCCTGCAAAACCGCCAAAACCTGGGCTGGAATTATTTTGCCCTTGCCCGCATATCCCCGCACATGCAAAAACTTCCTATGCCCTGCCACCGCACAGCCCCGCATTGTTTTGCCCGTTTTCGCCCGAAGCTGTTCTGCTGACACTTTTGGGAAAACGAAAGCTTTTGATTTCTAATCATTGCGAGTGGTAAAATTCCGCGAAACGCTGACCGGAAAATTGACGTTTTAAAAGGTTTGTCATCCTGAACGTAGTGAAGGATCTATTCGCAGGCTGTACAGGGCGAAGAAGCATGGCGAATAATAGATGCTTCACTACGTTCAGCATGACAAAAGGCTTTTGATAAAATCCGGTCAAAAACCCTGGCTAATGGTGTGCAGGTAATCCTCCCTATTCGATTTTTTAAAAACAATATCCCGGCATTTGTTGAATTGAACAAAGGCTTTCAGCGCAGCTATTATCTTGCCAATCATGGCCTCATTAAGCTCCACCGCTTCAAAGTGCAGATTATGTACAATCAGTACCTTTTGTTTCCTGTCGGCCTTGGCATCCATGCGGGCTACAAAGGTATCGCCCACCAATACCGGCAAACAAAAATAACCGTACTTCCGTTTGGGCGCGGGTACAAAACATTCAACCTGGTAATCAAAATCGAAAAAATCCCTTAACCGGTGCCTGAATACGTTCAGGATATCGAACGGCGAAAGGATAAAAGCCTCACCCGTCAATTCAATTTCCTTTTTTTGATCACGCAGCATATAAAGCGGCGCGCTTTTCAGCCCTTCAATCAGCACCATCCGCACTTCTCCGTCAGCTACCATTTTCTCCAGCTCCTTTTTTACTAAATTATCCTTTACGCGGCGGGCGCGCCAGGCCATTTCTTTAACATAGGCAATACCCAGTGCCCCCAGGGTGCGCCTGATCACGTACCGGGCAAATTCTTCGGCTGCCGGCACCGTAACATCCGTATCCGCCGGAATTAAATTCATCGGCAAATCATATACTTTATGAAAACCTTTGCTGCGGGTAATCATCAGTTTGCCGTCAAGGTACAACCGTTCAAGCGCCACTTTGGCGGGCCGCCAGTCCCACCAGCCCGAACTGGCCTCCAGCCGGTCGTTTTCGAAATCCCCCACCATCAGCGGACCTTCACGTTCCACCCGGTCCAGCACCTGTTTCATGAGCCGGGTCTCGGCCGGCGCTACAGGCTTCCTGTTTACCGCAAAACCTTCCTTTACAGGCAGCGAAAAGCGAAAATCCCCCATCGGGATGTAACCCGCGTCGGAAGTAAAATATTCAAAGATCCGGCCGTCTGCAGTTAGCTCCCCCAGCCAGTCCGGCTCATAATCCGGCACGCGCGCGGCCATCACGTGGTGATGCGCCCGCTCCACTACGTAATTGGTATCCAGTTGCACAAAACCGAGGTGATCAATCAGCCGGTAAACCGCTTCTATGCCCGTTCCAAACTGCGCATGCCTGGCCAATCCTGCGGCATGGAGGATGATTTTGCGGGCTTGGGGTTTTGTGAGGGTTAGTGGTTCCATAGGAACAAAATAGTAAAATGTTTTGGTGTAGGTGGATTGATTACAGCCTGCACGCTATAATTACTCCTTTTTTGTCGGATCAAATCCGTACATCCAGTTATTCAGTTCGCCGTTGGAGCTTTGCAGGCCAACACAATCCATTAACTCTTCAAAATAGGTACAGATCCTTTCCCTGTCCTCCGTATCCAGACTACCGTCAAATTTGTTGAACCTTGTTAAACCAGTTTTTATGTTATCCTGGAATTTCTTTTCGGTTGGCTGATGGTTGGCAGTAGATAAAAAATCTTTTGCAGCCTGGTTCATGAGATCATTCAACTGCGGTTTTATTTTGGGATTACTTAGTCCGTTAAACAGCGTGTTAGGCACGCCATCAAATTTCGCTTTCTGAATAAAATAGTTCAGCTTTTTATTGGCATCAGGGCGTACTTTCATAGGTGATTGCGATTGACCACAAGCTGTTGTTATCGCAGCTATAAACATTAAGGTGAAGAGTGATTTCATATGGTGATCGAATATATAAAACTTTCAGCTTCATAATTAGATCATATATTCTTTTAAATGAGATTCTCTAACTGCAATATGATAACCGTAACCCCTCGATATATAATTAACGACAGTAATGATATCCATATATGATTTAGAATCAATGCGATAACCTAATATTATTTCCTTGACTTTAAAAATTGGCAAAAGGCTATTCAAAGCATCTAAACGCCCTAAATCTTTTATTCTATTATATTCTTTTCCCCCAGTCAAGGGTAGCTCAACATATGAATATTGCTTATTTTTATTTGATATGGAATGCTTTAACTGGCAAATGTGTTCAGACACATTTTCTAAAGAATATTCATTATAATCGTACTGAGTTAAGAGTCTGATCTCATTTTCATACTTCCAGATATGGTTTTTGTGAAGTGCTAAAAAAGCGGTGAATGTTTTCGGTATATTTTGAATTGGGAAATTATTTAATTCCTGGAATCCATTGTGAAAATTTACAAAATCTATAAACCTTTTAACCGATTCACAATCGCCATATTGCACTTGTGCTAAAACAAAATTTAGCCAATCTTGGTCATAATTCTCAATCTCGAAAATTATGGCAGCTCCATAACCATCTGTTCCATAGAGTCTCCACATTGGAAAATCATCAGGCTTTTTTTCATCAATAACTTTACAGAAGGAGGCACTAAAAAAGGTAGATCTTAGACTGATAACATCCGGGCTAAAATTTGGAATATTTAAGTTATTAGCTATAAAGCTAATCTCTTGTGGGTCATTTACTGATACCAAATTACCAAGTCTTAAAGAGCCAGAATTTAGAATTTCGATTACACTTTGAACGCTTGAGGTATAATGAATTAAGTTACTTTTTTCACTTAGTTCATATTCCGTACCGCGTATACATTTAGCATCAAACCCTAATTCTAATTCACAAGTCGTTGGCTCTGAAACATCGTACACTGAAAAACGACTACTAAATGAAAAATTCGGATAATGTTTTTTTGCTTCAATAAAATAACTCTTTAACAAAACACTCAAGTAAGATTCTTTTTCGTCTTTCATTCCGCTATTTATGTGATATATAATCAAAAATGTTCATTTTCCGAACCCACAGGGCCTCTCATTGATTTAAGTCCAAATTCCGCATAGTCAACAGCAAGATCAAAGTTGGGACTTTTAAGCCCTTCTTGATAATTACAACTACTGTCTTTATTATGGGAATTTCTTTAATTACTTCGTTATCTAAAAACCTGTCGAAAGCTAATTCGGCATGATCGGTTTGTTAAATCGATAATTGGGCCAATCAGTCCTTTGGTAACCAAATTTTCAATAGATGAAGCCATCTGCTGTTGTTTATAATGCAATATAAGTATTGTTGTGAAAGTTCTGATGTTAGCGATGGTTAGAAAAATCTGTTACTATCTTTAACTCATTTTAACAACGCCAAGGAATGCTTTTAATAAAGATTGATTTGAAACACTATTTAATAAATCAACCTCATTATTGCTCTTTTCGTAAACTATATTTTGTGATTGTTCGATTCTCTTCAACATAGGAACAACACTGTCCAAATAGCGCTTAAAAAAAACATCAAAATCATTAATGGTATTTGGCAATTTATATCCTGGTCGCCCCTTTGAACTGGTTATTAACACTCCCATCGCTCTTAATTCTGAAATCATTATCCGTGTCCTATCGTCGTTTATACCTGGAAAATAATATTCCAAATGTTCAGTAAGCTCTGGTAATGATAAGAGTCGATTAGGGTCTAACTTATAATTAATCATAAGAAATTCTAAAAGCGACTGATGAGCAAATTTTTCATCTTTATTATAAAACTCCTCAATTGTTTTAGTCGCAATTTCCAATGAAATTTTAGCAATTATGCCGTCTGAATCATTTTTTGCTTTGACTGTTTTATTATCGTATATCTCTTTATAAGGAAAATGCGTGACTTGAACCCTGTTAATGATTTTATCTAAAAACACTGGACTTTGATCTTTAAAATGACTTTTACAAAAAAACTGCCCCAAAGAATTAGCGAAAAAATCAGCGAAACACAACATTACATTTTTATCCCTTTTTTCATCGAACATCTCATATGACCGTGTTTGATTAAAAAGGTCCCTTTTTATAACATGTTTGTCCATGTAGGATTGAAGGGAGTTTTGAAATTCAACTGATCCAAGTTTGTCAAATACAATATGAAAGTCATTAACATTTTGAGTAATGCCCTTCAAAAAAATTCTCTGGAAATACTTAAGAAAACTCCGCTCAAATTCAATTAGTGGCCCATCAAGCTTTTTTTGATCAACAACGAACAGCGATAGCCGCCACTTTAAATTTAATAACTTTTCTAACACTCGTAATCTATTCCGATGCTGTAAGTTTTTTGACTTAAAAAAATTTCCATTGAAATCCTTAGCTATAATTTCTTTGGCCTTAATCTCAAATAGCAATTGATCCTCAACAGTATTAAATATTAGTGCAGAGTAAACAAAGTGCGAAAACGCTCCTTCTTTTGTTCTATTAGGACTAAAATGTCCAAATTCATCGAAATAAATATGTAAATGCTCCATTGATATAATAAGACTTAGGAAATAGAAATCTAAATGTAACTTATTAAAATTGTAAAGACTGTTTAAGCACAAATTATCGACTGCCCTTTAGATTAGGTCAGGAAATCGAATGCTACCAACTGATAAGAGTCAGTTGCTATGGCTTACAATAATTTACTTCCCCAACACCCTCACCATGACGATCACGGGGTCGGCTTTTTTATTTCAGTCGCTGATTTTTTATGCCGGAAAATTTCTTGCTTAATCCTAAAGAAGGCGTAAATCAACAGGGTTAAACCCAGGATCCAAAACAGGGCATAAAAATTTCTTAGCTTCTCCATTTAAAACAAATATCGGCTAATAATTATAATAGTTGAATTTAGGTTATTGTCTGAACCTGAATTTTTCACATGTAGGTTGTTTTTTAAAGGTGTTCAAGAGGGCTGCGCCGTTTTCCGAATTAGAGAATTGACAGAATTTTAGCTGCGGGCTGTTTGATAAGAAAAAGCTATCGTTTTCCCCAAAGTGTCAGCAGAACAGCTTCGGGTGAAAACGGCCAAAACAATGGTGGGCTGTGCGGTGGCAGGGCATAGGAAGTTTTTGCACGTGCGTAGGGCTGAGTGCGCCGGGGCAAAATAATTCCAGCCCAGGTTTTGGCCGTTTTGCAGGGCAAAGGCCCCGAGCGCAAAGAAGCATTTCTGCTGACTTGAATTTTGGTTCTTTGTTTCAAGACAAAGAACTAGGCCCTCCCGCGGCCATGAGCGGGACGATGTTATTGGTTACCACAAAGCATGTTAGCAATACTAGCGCCCGCGCAACATAACAATAAACCCGCCTGCATATTTTTCAATACAGGGGGGCTTATCAAAATTATAGGTTTAGTTAATAGAGAAAGTACCATTACCGCCGCAATTTAGCAGTACACCGTTAAATGTTACCGATGTACCCGAACCATTGTAGGACATTGTACATGACGATCCTGAATACGAATGACTATTAGTTGAGCCTCCTATCGGGAATATCCCAACCTGGTATATACCTGCTGCTAAATTAATGGTGCTATTATTAAAAGGGAACTGGAATGTTCCTGCGGCACCACTAAATTGAATACTGTAATTACCAGTGATAGAACCACTTTTTGAAAGTGTTACCTGTATAGTGGTAGGCGTACAGGTACCATGCGAGTTAGCGTAAGTTTGTCCGTTGGTGTTAACGTCATTTACCGCCAGCGCATCGGCAGCAGCAGCCGACACCGCCGATGAATATTGACTTGCAGGTACGGTATAAGTTACCATTCCGGTACCCACCCCGGCATTGCAAGACGGCCTAAAGCTTCCCGATTTTGCTGTATTATAATACAAATGTACCGCTGTGGTGCTTACCGGTTGTAAAACGTAAGCTTCGCCTCCGCCGCTGGGTCTACCCTGTGCCAACAAGTTTAAAACAACGCTGTAACTTACCCAAACACAGCCGGGATAAGCAGCATCGCCACCAAATGTACCCCATGAGTTTTGTGCTAAAAAGGCAGCTTTCGCATCATCATAACCAATAAGGCATATTGCATGTCCCAGACTGGAAGCAGGCGAATTTAACGTACTCCACATTGTTCCATTATCAAAAGCAGTTTCAAAATCATTGTAGAAACCGAAAGCGAAATACACGGGCAAACCTGCAGCCAGCAATTGTTTTGCAGTGTAATAGCTGGTTACAGCAGCATAACTGGCTGGTTTATCTGTAGCAGCCGAATTTATTGCGGCCGAACTTGGTGCAGGACTACACGCCGCAAACGAAGGCTGGGCCGTTGCCGAGGCTATGCCATATTGCTTTGCATAATTTAGGCCATCTGTTGAAGTTAATCCATTGCCGCCATACGCCACAGGAAGATCACCAGCGGCACAACCTCCCTGGGAAGCGTAAATTTTGTTATACAGGAACCAGCCGCTGCGCGCGCCGGCATCGGCTGTGGCGTTTTGCCATGTTAAATCCAATACTTGTTTGGCGGCATAACCGATAGACCACGAAACGCAGGTGTTGGTTTGTCCCTGATTGCCGGGGGTAGGGTGCAATAGTACTACCGAGCTTGGCGGACTTAAATCAGGATTAATGGTATTAACCTGCTGTTTGTTGGCAACAAAGGTTTCGAACTTAGGCTTAACACCACTTATTTTTAAAGCAGCCCTTATGGCCTCAATATCCGCTTTAGGGGCATCTAAAAAAGCCTTTCTGTCTAAAATTGCGCCTGTGCCATGAAGCTCGGTAGTTGGATTTTTAGTGTCTTTTTTTGGTGGTGTACTTTGGTTCTTTTTGCAGGCTCCGGCAAATAAAAGCAACGCCACAACGGCGTAGGTACTGATTCTTTTGATCATTTTTTTTAAGTTTTAGGTTTATTTATTAAGAAATTTTAAAAAATGGTTATCGGGGTATAATATAACTAAAAAATAATATTTTTAGTTATACTCAATATTATTTCAAAAAATATTAACAGGTGACACATTCCAATAAAAAAAATCCCCCTTTGGCGCAAGTCTTGTGTGGCTGCCGCCGGGTTGATGACTTGTGACTTATTTTAACAAGAAAATATGCAGCAACTTGTATGTTGTACAGGATCTCTCTTTCGCGCTTTCGCACATTCCCTCCCCGGCTCTATCGAGATGACAATTGGTAAAAAACAGGATTATGGAAAATCAAGTGCTCTTGTTTTCCCCAAAGTGTCAGCAGAGCAGCTTCGGGCGAAAACGGCCAAAACGATGGTGGGCTATGCGGTGGCAGGGCATAGGAAGTTTTTGCACGTGCGTGGGGCTGAGTGCGCCGGGGCAAAATAATTCCAGCCCAGGTTTTGGCTGTTTTGCAGGGCAAAGGCCCCGTGCGCAAAGAAGCATTTCTGGTGACAGCCTTTTTGGTTACTTTTGTGGCGACAAAAGTAACTAGGCCCTCCCGCGGCCATGAGCGGGACGATGTTGTCGGTTACTACATAATATTGTTAGCTACGAGATTGCCGGGTCGTTCTTACACTAATTGAGTGGCACGAAGCAATGCCAAACTTTACAAAGCGGCTCTGCTAATCGGGGATTGCTTCGTGCCTTATAATGACGGGTGTAGAGGGTGACGGGTGTAGAATTAAAACCCAAACACTCGTTATGCATAGTTCGCGGTTGCCACGCTGCGCTCGCAATGACATGGGTTAGTTAGCTTCCCCAAATTATCATATTACTGAATTTTTCTCGATTTTTCTCGATTTTTATCGTACTTTTTTCCATTAACTTGTTTCGCACCTATACGCCGGGTTGTAGAATCCTAAACATTTGTCAGCACAGCAATAACGCACGCAGAGAATCCTGATACCTGATACTAACTACTTGCTGCTATAAAAAAACTTTTTGTGTTAAGTTTCTATGAAATTAAATTACCAGGTAAACATTTAGCCAGGTATGTAGTTAAACTGTAACTCAATGTCTGTAAATTGTAAATAAAGTTAAATAGATGTTTAAACATCTATTTTTGTATTATCTTTGTATCAACAAAAAAACAAATATCATGTCAACACAAACAGCAACAAAATGGGTTATCGACCCAATGCATTCAGAAGTACAATTTAAAGTAAAACATTTGGTTATATCTACCGTGAGCGGCTTTTTCAAAAGCTTTGCCGGTGAGTTAGTTACCGATGGTGATGATTTTGAAAATGCGGAGATTGACTTCACATTGGATATCAACAGCATCGACACCAACCAAAGTCAACGCGATGAGCACTTAAAATCAGCAGAGTTTTTTGACGCTGAAAAATATCCACAGATTAGTTTTAAATCAACATCATTTACTAAAACAGATGATGATGAATATGCTTTAAAAGGCGATTTAACGATAAAAGACGTAACCAAACCAGTAAAACTTGATGTTGAGTTTGGTGGTTCGGCAGCCGACTTTTATGGCAACACCAAAGCTGGTTTCGAGATCAGCGGTAAAATTAACCGTAAAGATTTTGGCCTTACCTGGGACGGCGTTACCGAAGCCGGCTCTATAGTTGTAGGCGAAGATATAAAACTGTTAATCAACGTTCAGTTTGCTAAACAAGCTTAATTGTTTCAATGCTGTTGCTGTATTTTAATAATTAAAATGCCGCTGTTGTTAAGTATACGTAACAACACGGCATTATTGAAAGCGGCAAAGGCAGTACAAACTTTAAATAAAAAGTCATCCCGAAAAAGGATGACTTTTTTGTGTTTAAGCGGAATATTTAAATTCCCCTCCCGAGAGCTACTGTGTGTACACACAAGTAATATGCTCCGTTAGGAGCAACCTGTTTGTAGAAATCTTGAACAAAAGACAGGCTTGCTCCATAGGTGCAACCCCCAATTAACAAGTAAATAACATTGCTGTTGGGGGGTAGCCTCTACGAGGCAAAGGTTAATGGTAATGTCTTTTCTACAAACAGGTAGCACCTAATGGTGCAGGCTGCTCCTTTTTTACTTGTGTACACACAGTAGCCCGCCAGGAGGGAATCGCAGGGGGCCCGCCTTTTTTAATCTTCCGAACATCTAAAGTTTTAATCCCTTAAACACACCATTTATTCAGCATAACTGTTGCTTTTTATAAAACGTTAACTTACTGGTTATCAACGTAAATAGTGTTCCATGCCTTGTTTTGCCAAAACATAAAACACTGATAATCAACACCAAGGCGTTCCAGACCGTTCGGGGCGTACCAGGCGTTCCGATGGAACGCTTTACGGTATTATTTATCTGCCGTGGTATCGCGTTCTACCAGGTCCATACCGCATTTTGAGCAGGTGCCCGGTTTGTCAAAACTTAGGTCGGGATGCATGGTGCAGGTGTATTTACTTTTCTTTTTAACATCAACCGCTTTAGTAGCCGTACTGTTGCACGAAACAATGCTGCCCAACGTAAATGCAGCCAAAGCGAATATAATAAGGGATTTTTTCATGGTTATTTGTTTTTAATAAAGGATGCCAAACCGAACAAAGATACAACCAGCACTCCCAAAGCGGCCAGCATACTTACAATGTCGCGCATGTTTTTACCGGCCCAGGTCATGCCGAAGTATTTGTGCAGGAAGATGAACGAAAGCCCTTCGGCCCTGTCGATCCCCGTTACTTTGGTTGCCAGTTTGGATGTGGCGGTTTCGACATACCAGTTATCGCTGTTAGGGTACCCAACCCGCTCCACAGGCAGGCGCTTGTTGATAAACCCATATTCGTTATCAAACTGCCTGATCTGATCTACCTTAACCCTGCCGCTAAAGGTTTTGGGGCTGCCTGTATGGTAATAAGTACTCAGGAAGCGGGCGTAGTCCTCATCGGCATTGGTTTGCTCCTTCCCGGTGATGGTATTGAAATACGATACCTGCTTTTGGCTATCCGTAACCTGGTAATAAGTATTGCCATTAAAGCTCACCAAAGCCATCCGCTTAACCAGGCTGTCTGCAATTGGCAAGGTTAAGTTTGAAACACCCAGTTGAGCGCGTTGAATTATCTGCCCGTAATCGGCCTTTGCAGGCCCGTTATTATGCAGCTTCACCGCCAGGTGGAATGCCCCGCTGATTACAAACGTGAACATCACAAAAGATACGATGAGCCCTATCTGCCGGTGAAAACGGTGAACGAAACGTTTATCCCCTGTGCCGTTCACGATGCGGTTTTGTTTGATGGCTTTAAACTTCTTCCACATCAACCCATAAACGGTTAAGCCGCTGATGAGGGCTAACAGCATGATACCCATAATGATAAGCAACACCACATTTCGAAAGGTATCGCCACCCATATCTGCCAGGAACTGCCAGGTATGAAACTCTTCGAACAATGACAAAAATGCCTTCCGGGTATTGTTGTTGAAGGTACCCATGCGGCTTTGCCCCGTTTCGATATAAACATCCATGCCATCTGCCCTGTCGAACGACACCTTCCAAACCGGGAGCAGGTGGTTGATAGGCTGATACAATCCGTCGAAATTCTTTTGAGCGCTGATCTGTACGGCCGATGTACTATCCTGCGTAAAATAGCGGGCCAAATATTCGGCATAGGCGGTATCGCCATGAGGTAACAGCACCCCATCCGTTGCCGAATAGTAATTGTAAACGCTATCCACCCCAAGCACCTGGTAAAAGGTGCCCTTGTTAAAATTAACCAGGCTAAAATTCCGAAGAGCCGCGAGATGGTTGCGGTCCATCACCTGCTGTATGCTCAGCACCGGCTTCATTTCGCTTTGCGCCAGCGGCTTAAATACCTCCTGCGCAATAGACGGCCTGAACCAGTTGGACATAAACGGGTGCGATAGCCCGCTCAGCGTCCAGAAGATCACCGGGATGAGGGCTGTTAAACCCAGCACCCGGTGCCATTTATAGAAATTACCTTTTACTGCTGCTGATGCCATTGATCAATATTTTGAAAATGAATAACTGATGCCCAAAGTGTAGATGCGCGGCGCGGCAGCATTGTAGGTATCGCCATACTGGTTGCTGGTTACCGTGGTGGCATACAGTTTATTGGTTAAATTTAGTACATTAAACCAGATGCCCGCCCCCTTAAGCAAACTGCTTTTAACATCGTAACCCAAACGCAGGTTGTAAATATTATAGCCGCTGTAGGTTTTGGTATTAGCCGGGTTGGTATAATATAGGTTAATGTGCTGCCACTCCCCTGCTATCCTGAAACCCGGCAGGCACAACGGCTTGTAGGTAAGTTCTGAGTTAGCTATCCAGGCCGGGGCATTACTCATACGGTTACCATCGTATTTGATAACCGTGCTGGTGCCTGTACTGTAGTTGGTACTCACTTCGCTGTAATTTACATAGGTGTGCCTGGCATTGGTACCGCTAAACCTTAAAGTAAGCTCCTTAACCGGCGCCAATGTTAACGAATACTCAATACCCCGGTGACGGGTTGCACCCGCGTTTTGGTTTTGGGTGGTATTATCGGGCAGCAACTGGCTAATGATCTCGTTACGCCCCTCCAGGTCGAACAGGCTTGCCTCAAAATATAGCTTCTTATCAAATGCCGAGAACCATCCGCCCACCTCATAATTGTTAAACGTGGCTTGTTTTAAGGGAGTTAGTTGCCTTGAGCTATACAGGTCGCCGGTTTCTGGCGGCTGGAAACCTACACTGTAATTGGCATAGAACCCCTTGTTGCTTCCCAGGTCATACGTTAAACCCAGCTTTGGCGCAACGATATTAAAATTATTGGTTTCCTGTTGCTTATACTTGGTGCTTCCGGCAGGCAGGCCATTGCTAAAATCATAATGCACTCTGTCGTACCGCAAGCCGGCCACTATATGCAGGGCTTCAGCAGGCTTCATTTCATATTGGAGATAGGCTGCTGTATTGAATAATTTGATTCGGTAATCATCAATATACTTACCGGTATTGGCAAAGCCGGTGTAGTAGTTATTTTGTACATCTTTATCAATATCCAGGTATTGGGCATAGTATGAACTCGGGCTATCATCTACATAAACCCCACCTATTAAACGGGAGTGCAGAAAATCAAAATTAACCCGGTGCTGGGCCAGCAAGCCATAGCTCCGAAAACGCTGATCGTTCACCTGCCCGTTACTGCTCAGGTAGTTGCCCGCATTGTCCCTAACATCCGATATGAAATAGCTTGGCAACTGTGCTGTTGAATTATGCCGAAAGAACAGTGTTACAAAAGTACTGTTCCTGTCATCCCAATGATGATCTAACCGGCTACTGGCCCTGAATGACTCTACCTTACGATAGGTAAACCGCTGATTGGCGCCATAGCTGCGGTTATAAAAATGGGCGCTATCCAAACTGCCCGGCGTTTGGGTGTTGAGGTAGTTATACGCCGCTGAGGTAGTTAAGCGGGTATTGGCATCAAAATCATAAGTAGTTTTAAGGTTAGCCGAATATTTATCAAAGTCGGAATAATCTTGCCAGCTGTCTTTCTGATGGGCGATGTAGCCGCCAACATACATCCCGAATTTGCCCTGGCTAAAACCGCCATCTGCATCAATCCGGCGGTAATTGTAGTTGTTTCCCTGTATAGAAACGTTACCTGCATAGCCAGATGGCGGTCCCTGGGTAATAAAGTTAACCGCGCCGCCAATGGAGTTACTGCCGTAAAGTGATGATGCAGGCCCCTTGATCACCTCGATATCCTTAACGCCCGACATATTGACCTCATACAGCGAGTTATGATTAAAGATCCCCGTAGGACGGATCGGCAAACCATCCTCCATATACAAATAAAGCGCATTGTAAGTGATAGGCTGACGGATGGCCATAGTATGCTGCTCGTTCCCCAGGTCAACCATGTAAACGCCTGCTACTTTGTTTAAAAGCTGGTACAGCGCTGTGGCTTTGGTATCCTTTATCTGGATAGCGTTTATTTTGCTTATGGCAATAGGCGCATCCTGACGAGCCTGCCCCTCCCTGCTGGCGGTTACTACCACCGGTTGCAAGTCGAGCGTTGAGGGTACCAAGGCTACAGCAACCTTATCGCCTGTGACGCTAACTACCTGTGTACTGTAACCAACCATGGTCACTTTTATTTGAGTAATGCCCTGGGTGGTAATTGTATACTGGCCTTTAGCGTTTGTTGTGCCTAATTTTTCGCCATTTGCTTTGGCTATACAGGCGCCCGGCAGGGCCTCGTGGGTAATGGCATCGGTTACCATAACCTGGATGCTGGTTTGGCTATAAGCCAGGGTAAATAGGAATATAAATAGTATAGATAGAACGAAATATTTCTTCATGAAAAACTTGTGTGGAGCTGCCCCCAGTGGATAAATAGGAATATTGTACCGGATGATTGGCGTGAGGATTTCTACACCATACCATTGCGAACGAGGCAACTGCAAGCATGCAAAGCGACAATGCACAATTCAATACATCAATCAAAAAGATCCGGGAAATAAAATGGAATTATCCTAACTGTGGAGGCTGGAAGATGACCATAGCCGGGCTTGGTGGCAGGCTGCCATCATAAAGAGTTTCAATTACTTGCAACAGGCTGCAGTGAAATTTAATATCAGTTGAGCTGATAATATAAACCTCCTGAAACAGGCTCTTTTGCGATTGCCTTTCATCGCTGGCCTGCTTATCCTCAGCCTGTTTTATCTTTTTCATGAAGTAGCATTTGCCATCGCAATGCATCCAGGGCCTGGCCCTGTTTTCGCAAAGTTTGGTGGCAATGTAGTTCCTGTTCAGCTCAAAACCCGCGTAGACAAAAAAACGCGAGAAGTTGACCGCTACCAGCGAAAAGATCAATAAATAGGCTGTTACACGTTGCAGCATAATGGCGCAAAGGTAAACCGTATGCAATTAAGAAACAACCAGGGGGGCGTTTTTTTGTGGGGACCTCCCCAAAGAGGTAAACACCGGTATTTGTCCTGGTTGGTCCGGACATCCAAAAAGTAAAACTAATGGGGCGGGCGGGTGTATGTTTTATTGCTATCTACAGTAACAATATCAGGTGTAGAATAATCAGGATTTATCTACAAATTATCATTAATTTATGATCCATTTTTAAGAAAAAAATACAATTTATTTATAAAAATGCACAATACAAGCTAAAGGCTTTCTGGCGGGCCAATGTAAGTGCAACACAACGGCTGTTTGCCGCTTGCTGGTCAAAAGCTGTCAAATGTGAAAACCAAGTTCGAGCCTTGCATGTGGGATGCGAAACAAGCATGACCCGCCGGTTTGGAATTTTCCGAAACCTATGTCGATAACGCTGATCAAAGGTTGAACAAGGTAGCTGCTCGATCAGCCGCTGACTATACACGTCCCGACGATCTTTTTGAAGTTCCTGAAATCTGCCTACTCCACCTTAAGGCTTTTAATAGGGTTAACCATTGCTGCCCGGATGGCCTGCGAACTCACTGTAAGTAAGGCAAGCGTTAACGAAAGCACACCCGATATAGCAAAAATCCACCAGCTGATCTCCGTACGGTATGCAAACTCCCGGATCCATTGATGGGTAAGATACCAGGCTACCGGCCAGGCTATTACATTGGCTGTTATAACCAGCCAGGCAAATTCACGGGAGATCAATAAAGAAATATGCTGAACACTTGCGCCTAATACTTTACGGATGCCTATCTCTTTGGTGCGCCGTTCGGCGGTAAACACCGCCAAACCAAACAATCCCAGGCAACTCAATAAAACAGCAACCCCGGCAAATGCTTTGAACAGTTCACCGGTTTGGATTTCCTTGCGGTACATGGCATCAAAATTATCATCCATAAACTGATAGTCAAACGGACGGACTGCGTTATAGCTTTTATAAATTTTTTCGGTTTGTTTGACGGCATCCCCGATAAACTCCGATTGTGCCTTTACATATAAAACTCCGCCATATTCGGCTGATTTGGCGGCGCTGAAAATAGTTGGCGCAATACCGGTTTTAAGTGAATTGTTGTTGAAATCTTTTAACACACCTTTAATTTGCCCCGACTTACCCCACAACGAGATCATTGTGCCCACAGGATGCTTAAGCCCCATCATTTTCACTGCCGACTCGTTTACCAGGTAATAAGTGCTATCAACAGGCGTTCCGGTAAATCCTTCGCCCTGGGCAAACTTCATTTGCATAACCCCGGTAAAATCTGCTGCTATCTGCATCGGGCTGATATGCGCCTCGGTGTTGGTGCTTACTTTACCTGGCCAGCTGATATTATCGGTTGATGACCCCATCTGCATCACATCATCGGTGGCAAAGGTTACCTCGGCAACATGCTTGTTGCTCTTCAGGTCGTTTACGATAGTTTGCAGGTGTTGTCCCATTTTGTCGTTCATCTGCACTAAAAAAACATTGTCGCGGTTGTAACCCAGGTTTTTGGTTTGAATAAAATGGAGCTGTTTAGATACTACCGCCGTGCAGATGATGAGCATAATTGAAAAGGTGAACTGCAACACTACAAGGCCCTTGCGCAGCCAGCCACCTTTGGCTGATTGGTTGAGGGCAGATTTTAATACATCGGTAGGGTTAAATGAAGATAATACCCAGGCCGGATAAATGCTGGCCATAACGATTGTTCCTAACCCAACCCAGCCGATAATTTGCAAGGTAGAGGAATTCCAGTAATCAATGGGATAGTCTTTTCCGCTGATGCTTTGGTAAACGGGCACAAGCAAAGGGATAATCAGGAATGAAAGGGCAAGAGCCGCTAAAAAGATCAGCACAAACTCAATTACAAACTGAATGATCAATTGGGCACGGCCGGCGCCCACAACACGCCTTAAGCCAACTTCTTTGGCGCGTTTGGTAGCACGCGCGGTAGATAGGTTGATATAATTAATAACGGCAATAAGCAAGATGAGTACCCCAATAAGCGTAAAGATTTTAACTACCCTGAAGCCCGAGGGTGTAAGGTCGGGGTTGTACAAACGCAGCTTATTCAGGGGCTGAAACAGGTAGGTGACATCCCCTTTTTTTACAAAGCCATTGTTCTTTAAGTGTATCTCAGAAAGTTGCTTTGCCAACAAGGGGACATTGGTACCGGGTTTCATCTTAAAAAAAGTGCTGAAACCAAAGTTGCCCCAATCCTCATCAATGGTTTTCCACTTGCCGTTACCGCCAAAGTTTTTACGTACTACATTCAGCGAAAGCAGGACGTCTTTACGCACACTGCTGCGTTCAGGCATATCCTGAATAACCGCCGATACCATGTATGGTTCCTGTTTTTCCCCGATTAATAAGGTTTTACCAAAAGCCTTTTCTGCCGAACCGTAATATTTCACAGCGGCGGCATTGCTCAATACGATGTTATTAAGTTGGATAAGCGCCGTAGCCGCGTTTCCTTTAAGGAAACGGATATGGAAAATATCAAAGAAAGAAGGCTCGGTATAGGCCACATTTTTTTCCATGATATGCTCCCCGCCGGCTGTAACCAGCAATTTACGGCCGCTAAAACGAACCGCTTTATCTACACCCGGAAAATTGGTTAAAGCAAGGGCAGCAACAGGCGCGGGGGAACTTGTCCAGGTATCGTAGTTATTTTCACCCATTTTAATTTTAGCGTTCAGCCTGTAAATATCCGGCGCATCGGCAAACTGGGTATCATAAATCAACTCATCATTTACACCCCAAAAAAGGAGGATGCTAACCGAAAGCCCGATGGCGAGGCCAATTACGGCGATTAACGAATAAACTTTACTGCGGAGTAAATTTCTCCAGGCTGTTTTAACGTAGTTTTTAATCATGGTTTGTTCAGTTAATAGTTGATACCCAGGTATTTTAATAGCATTATGGGTTTAAACCTGTAATAATTATGCCATATTTTTAAATATTTGAATATAAGCCAATTACGATAAATTATCGAAAAGATGAGTGTTCGTTTTCGTCACAACAGGCGTACGGTTTTAAAATACAATCAACGTCGCAAAAGTTAACAGGAATCGCTTTTAAAATTAAAACAAGCAGGAGGCACCTACGAAACCCGGCTTTGAAGTTCTCGCCCCCCGATTACTTCATCACCGACAGTACCTGCGAAACCGGCAAATAGGGTGCAATTAGTTTCTTCATCAGGTTGCTAAAGAAAATCATCGTTCTTTTTTAAAGCGTTAAGCACCTCATCGGTATTTAAAACGGTAGCAAACTCGTTGTTTATTTGTGCCAGGGCGGTTAAATGGATGGTTTCGGCATCATAATGCTCGCCTTTTATTCCTGTTTTTGAAAAGGCAGCAGTGGCATCGGCCACCACAAAGGTATTGTAGCCAAAATTACCGGCCATCCGTGCAGTGGTAGATACGCAATGTTCGGTGGTAAGGCCTGCTATAACTACGGTATCAATACCTGCAGCATCCAGCTGTTGTTGCAAATTGGTGCCAATAAACGAGCTGTTTACGGATTTTTTGATCACCGTCTCGCCCGGTAAAGGTTTCACAATCTTTTTGTGTGCGTTGCCAGGGTTGCCCTCGGCCAACAGGGAGTCTGGGTTAACCGAGCAATGCTGGATATGAAACAACGGCAGCTTATTTGCCCGCCAGTAATCAAGCAGTTTCCGGGCATTAACTTCGGCATCGGGATTATTGCGTTGGCCGCCCCAGTAAGCGATGTTATCAAAACCCTGCTGTATATCAATCAATATCAAAGCCGGGTTGGTGTTTTGTAATGTTTCCATACCCCAAAATTGCAGCTTTGCAAGGGCCGGAATTTTGCTGTGAGGCTTTATTTGTTTGTTTTTATAACACCAGTGTTAAGTCAACAGTAGTAAGTCGTAAGTCTAAAGTAAAATTTTTTCTTTTTTGACTTTGGGCTAAAGACTTTGAGCTAAAAACTATCCGTCAAATTTATGGATGACACGACACCAGTTCGTTCCGCGTACTTTTAGGCGAAGCGCCAAATTTTTGCTTGTAAACTTTTGAAAAATGCGAAATGTTTTCGAACCCGCTGCTATAAGCTACCAGCGATACCGGGTCATTCGAGTGCTTTAACTGGTACTCGGCATACTCCAGCCTGCGGTTGAATTGCCATTTTACGGGCGTGGTATTAAAACGATCGGTAAACTCTTTTTTAAATGCACTTACACTTCTGCCGGTGAGTTTGGCCATATCGGCTATGGAGAGTTGCCTGTTAAAGTTAGTTTCCATAAAATAAGCAAGGTCTACCTTTTTATGGCTAACCAGGTCTTTCAAAAACGAAGCAAAGGTTTTAGACTGATCGCCCGACAAGATTTGCAACAGCACTTGGTGGGCCGCAAACTTAACAATGCACCTGGAGTAATTTTGCGGCTGTAAAATATGCTGCATAACCTGGGCTACGTTGGCTTTTATAAATTCGGATGTTTTAAAGGTGAAAGGCGGCAAATCGGCACTCAACTTTTCCTGCCTAAACTCCGGCACGTGGCTTTCTAAAAAGTAATCAACAAACTCATTTTCCATAAAAATAAGCAGGCTGGTATAATCATCAGATGGAAACAACTGGTAATTACCCCGTCGCCTAAACTGGATATCACCTGCCGCCAGGTGTTGCACATAGCTGCCATACCTAACATCAATGGTGCCTGTTAAAATTACTTCCAGGCAATGCGCGGTTTGCAGGGTGTCGTCGCACCTGAAAGGCCGCTTTTTATCAATGATGATTCCATACATATCAGACAATCGTAACCTGATATGCGAATGATGATCAAGCAGGTCTTTAGGGATTTGTATCATCGTTACACATTAATTTCTACTAAGCTACATTTTGGAAGCTATCTTTTTTACTTTTTGATTAATTGTAACAAATGAATGATAAAAACCAACAGGCACCGGCTGGTTCACGCCTCCCAATGTCATTAAGTTAAGGAAATATAAAAATTCAATTTGGCGCGAAGATGCCAAGACGCTAAAAAAAATAAGCAAATCAATTTACGCCTCGGCAACTTTGCGCGAAAAATCGCGATATGCCCTGATAACATCCCATAGCGGTGAATACCCGAACCCTTTATACTATCTTTAGGCGACCTAAAACACAACACCACAGAACAAAGAAATAACCTGGTGTTGCATATACTTAACGGATTTAATGTATTTTGGTACCATCAAACACCCTGTTAATAAACCACAATACTTTATCTGCTATGAAAACAACACGCTCCTTTTTAATATTTTCCTGCTTCCTTGTACTTGGCTGTACCGGGCAAAAAAAACTGGCCGACGCCGGTAACGACGACAAAGGCTGGAAGAAGCTATTTAACGGGACCGACATAAAGGATTGGTTTGTGAAGATCAATCATCACCTGGTTGGCGAAAACTATGGAAATACGTTTAGGGTAGAAGACGGCATAATCAAGATCAGATATGACCAGTACGGCGATTTCGACAATCAGTTTGGCCACCTGTATTACAAAACGCCGTTTTCTCACTATCGCCTGCGGTTTGAATACCGTTTTGTTGGTAAGCAGCAAAAAGGCGCGCCCGACTATACCCTGCTTAACAGTGGCGTGATGTTTCATTCACAGGACCCCAGAACAATGCTGAAAGACCAGGATTGGCCAATATCGATAGAAATGCAGTTATTAGGCGGTTTGGGGGACGGAAAATCAAGACCAACAGGCAATATGTGCTCACCAGGCACCGATGTTGTTTATAAAGGAAGGGTTTCGCCCGACCATTGCATCAATTCTACTTCAAAAACCTACGACGGTGACCAGTGGGTAAAGGGTGAGCTAATAGTTGAGGGCAACAAATTAATTACGCATATCATCAACGGCGATACCGTGCTGCAATATTCCAGGCCCACCATTGGCGGCGGCGTGGCAAATGGCTACGACCCAAAGTACAAACAGGACGGAAAATTATTAAGCAGCGGCTTTATTGCCTTGCAAAGTGAGGGGCAGCCTGTTGATTTCAGGAATATAGAGATTAAACAGTCGCCAGGTTCAGATCGTTAAAAAGACCGCTTCTATCAGCGGGAAAGAGGGCTAAAAGCAGAAGGCAGAAAGCTTAAAGCTAATATTGATTTCAGCATTCATCGCACCGTCCTGTCAATAAACTTGTTTTCTGGAAAAACCTCACTGAAGCTATTAGCCGCCGCTGCATCACACAAGCATAGGCTGGCGCGGTGATGACTCTATCGGTGTTCGGAAGGTTATAAAAAGGCCAGGCCCGTGCGATTCATTCCCCTGGGAGCTACTGTGTGTGCACATCTTTTTAATAAAAGAAAATGTCATTTCCTTTGGTCTATAAATAGCAATTAATACCAGTTATTGTTGGAAAACGGGGAGGCTTTTATGCTTGATTAGCAGTGTTGCCATCGTTCGTGAAACCCTGTCTGCTGCTTCCCCTTGGGGCTACGGTGTGTACACAAGTAAGTATGCTCCGTTAGGAGCAACCTGTTTGTAGTAATTTTGAACAAAAGACAAGATTGCTCCTTAGGTGCAACCCCAAATTAACAAGGCAAATAACATTGATATTGGAGAATAGCCTCTACGAGGCAAAGGTTAATGGCCATGTCTTTTCTACAAATAGGTAGCACCTAACGGTGCAGGCTGTTCTTTTTCACTTGCGTACACACAGTAGCCCCCAGGTAAAGGAATCGCACCGCCTTCTCCTTTATTGATTCATCAGGACACCCCACAATGATTACACCCAACCGGGGCCGAAAAAATAAATTTTCGGCAATTTTAAATCTTTTAAAATCAGTTTGTTATGCATAACTTTATATACACTTTTCAACCAATTATTTTAACTCGCTAAAGCTGAAGAGTTTTTTTTATCAGGATTAAGCCTAAAGTAAATTTTTGATTAAGAAAGGGGTTTAAACCCGGATATATTATCACATTAAATTTTTACGGTCATGAAAAAAAACAATCAATCACAGTTAAGTGAACGCCGCACTTTTTTAAAACAATTTGCAACCGGCGCCGCAGTGTTAGGAGCAGGTATGCTCGCTTCACCCTTGCAATTATCGGCCACAGATATTTCTTCACCGGATGTTTCGGATGCCGATGCATGGTTTAACAAGATAAAAGGGAAACATAGAATCGCATTTGATGTAACTCAACCACATGAAATGTTTCCTTTTGCATGGCCAAAGGTGTTCCTGCTTACAAACGGGGCAACGGGTACACCCGAACAGGATTGCAGTGTAGTAGTCATCTTACGTCACAATGCAATCCCCTACGCCCTGGGGAACGAGCTTTGGGAAAAATATAAATTTGGCGAGATGTTTAAGATTAATGACGAGGCAACCAAGGCCGCCGCTACTCAAAACCCATTCTGGCAACCAAAACCCGGAACCTTTAAAGCACCAGGATTTGGCGAAATAAAAATTGGGATAAACGAATTGCAGGCCAGCGGCGTAATGTTTTGTGCCTGTGATGCGGCCCTGACGGTATTTAGCGCCGTTGCTGCAGATAATACCAAGCAGGACGCCGCCGCTGTTAAGAAGGAATGGCTGGCAGGTTTATTACCAGGGATACAACCGGTACCATCAGGCGTTTGGGCGGTGGGCCGTGCCCAGGAACACGGGTGTTCTTATTGCTTCGCCAGTTAAGCTGTCGCCGAAAAATTAATAAAGCCGGAAGCTGCAAAGAAAATAATAGCTTATACTCTTTCAACCTCCGGCTTGCCGAGCCTTCCTGTAGTTTTAAATGAGATGCACCATGCCTCGTAATTTGAATATCGTAACCGGTGCAATTGCCGTAACGGTAGTAATAATGTTCATTGCTACATGTACATCAAACCCAAAAAATGATGTGGTAAAAAATGATACATCTTCTGTGCTTACTGCCGTACCGGCCAACCCGGAATGGATTATCCCTGATACCAGCGAACTAACAAACACCCCGGAAGCCCAGCTGATAAAATATGGCCGTTCGCTTATTGTTAACACAGCTTATTATTTTGGTCCGAAAGGTGTAATTGCCTATAAAAGTAATGGATTGAATTGCCAAAACTGCCATCTTAATGCAGGGACAAAGCTTTTTGGGTATAATTTTTCGGTAGTATCAACCAGCTATCCAAGATTTAAAGCCCGAAGTGGCACCGTTGAAACGATTGTAAAAAAAGTAGAGGATTGTTTTGAACGGAGCTTAAACGGTAAAAAAATAGATAGTAATGGCAGGGAGATGAAGGCATTTATAGCCTATTTTGAATGGATTGGCAAAAATGTAAAAAAAGGCACAAAACCCCTGGGATGGGGAGTTGAAGAGCTGCCTTTTTTAAACAGGGCGGCGGATACTGTAAGGGGAAGGATGGTGTATGCATCTAAATGTGAAACCTGCCATGGCAAAAATGGAATGGGGGTTTTAAATGCGGCGGGCACAGCATATACTTATCCACCGCTTTGGGGCAGGCATAGCTATAATATAGGAGCCAGTATTTATAGCATTTCGAAATTTGCGGGTTATGTAAAAAACAATATGCCTTTTGGGGCCAGTTATAAAAACAAACAACTTACCAACCAGGAAGCCTGGGATGTAGCAGCTTTTGTTAATACGCAATACCACCCTTTTAAAAATATCAGCGCAGACTGGCCAAATTTGTCTGCCAAACCTTATGACTATCCATTTGGCCCATATGCCGATCATTTGTTTACAAAAGAACAACGCAAATATGGTCCGTTTGCACCGATAGAAAAACATTATAAGTCGCTAATCAACAGGAAATAAAGCCGGACAGAGGATAATGTTTGGTGGTAAATTTAAGCAGGTGGGTTAAGCGATATCAATACTGTAAACCGGCGGTTTGGCGGTATCCCGTTTAATTATTTTACGGGCTTCAAGGTCTAACTTTACGGTTTCGCCGTACCAATGCGCATTGCCCGAAAACGAGGGGTGAACTTTATCGTGAAGCGCCTGCATTAGCTGGGTATGGGTAAGGCTTTGGGTTTGCAAAATTTGCAATATAGCCGCCTTTATTATTTCATACTTTTCGGCCGAAATAATTTTATTCTTTTTATTGCTATCAGGATGCAATGTTTGGATTGTGGTTTCTTTCATTTTAATCCGGTTCTAAGAGTAGCCAACCTGGTTTCCAGTAAAACCTTAATTGCTCCTTTTAAGCGTTGCTGCCAAATGCTTGCCCTGGTAAACAAGGTGCATTTTTATTGAATCGCCATACAGCTTGCCGGTATGGGGGGCATTGCCATTGGGCACGGGTACATTAAAAGAGAAGTCGTCGCCATTGATCATGCCATCGGTAATGGTTACCTCGCCTGCCGGTGTTAACGCTGTGCCTGTAAGCTTGCCGCTATCTACCTTAAAGTTATAAACCAATTGAAAAATGCTATCATCGGGCAATTTTACCGCACCACTCCATTTGCCGTTCAGATTGCTCACCGCGGCCAGGCAAACCGTAAATAACAGTATAAATATAGCGGTGGTAGTTATCGTTTTTCTCATCCTGAGCAAATGTGTTAACTGAATACAATTTCGACAGGATAAAGTTTTAATTATTCGCAACCAGGCTACAAAAACTCACCCCCGCGCTTTCTTTTTAAACATCATAACATACCTGATTACCAGCCTCATAATAAAGTAAAATAACAGATAATCAACATATTTTTAAAACCAATTGCCGTTTTAACAGTTAAACTATCTATGAAAAAGATAATTTTAAGTTGGGGTCTCATCCTGTTTGCGACTTTAGGTTTTAGCCAGGTACTTAAACCTGTAAAGATAGATAGCCTTGTTACTATTTCTTTACCTGCAAACTTTACAAAAAAAGATACATTAGGGCAGCAGATTTACCAGGGTACAGCCTCTTTGGGATATATAGTTGTTATACGTGCCGAAAATGCGGCAAACAACAAACCCTTAAATAAAGAGAAAGACCTGAAAAAGGTATTTGAAACTTTTGCCGATGGCATCCGGCAGCAATCACGCAATGGCAGCATCATGAACCCGCGCGATACTACCATAGGCACGCTTGAAGCCAGGGTATTTACGCTGAGGGTTGATAACAGTGCCTCAACAGGCGAAGCACCGCAATTAAGACAGTTTATCCTTTTATATACGCAGGAAGCCACCTATACCATAGAGTATTTTTATCCCGAAGCCAGGGCAGACCTTGCCAAGGCCGAGCTAAAAGAGTTTACTGGCTCCATAAAGCTTGCTCCCGATTTGAAACGTAATGATCAGTATATTTCAAATGCAAAAGGTTTGTCAACTCCTTTAAAAATAGCTTTATATGGCGGCGCCCCGCTTATCATCATTATTATAGTGATAGCTATGCGCAGGAAAAAACGACTGGCGGCCGAAGCATGATTATTTGAAAAGCGTTTTGTATAGACCTGTTTTCCATTTATCGGTATGGATAAATTGCCGACTTTCCAGCCAGCTTAGCCAAAATACGGTAACCATTACGCCAATAACCGAACCGGCAATTACATCCTCAAAAAAATGCTGGGTAAGGTACATTCTTGAGTAGCCAACCAA
The DNA here is from genome assembly GCF_056400605.1 of Mucilaginibacter sp. P5_A4. Taxonomy (NCBI): domain Bacteria; kingdom Pseudomonadati; phylum Bacteroidota; class Sphingobacteriia; order Sphingobacteriales; family Sphingobacteriaceae; genus Mucilaginibacter; species Mucilaginibacter sp. P5_A4. The sequence goes on from NZ_JBFUKX010000012.1 coordinate 58,189, forward strand.
TATGGCAATTAATAAGGCTGGGACACCCCAGCCTTTATTTTTGCACCAATAAGTTATTACCACCGCGGCCGAAAAAGCACTTGCAGTATGCCCCGAGGGGAAACTGTTGTAACTGAGGATATAAATATCTTTAACGGTATGCACGTGGCTCCACTGATCACTAAAGTAAATTTTTGGCCTGGGGGCATCAACCATGTACTTTAATACCTGGGCCACCAGGGATGTTACAAGATAGCTTGATATCAATAAAAGGAATTTGCGATAGCTGAATAAAAGCAAAATTAAAGATAGTGAGATAACTGTAAGGCCATCGCCTATATCGGTCATATAGGGTTCAATATAGTCGGCCCAGGGGCTGTTCCATCCGTTAACCGCAAAATATATTTCGGGGCGCGTATAAAACAATTTGATTACCAAACAGGTGCACAAAAGCAGCAGGTAGAGTATAAAAAATGGCTTAATCCTGTGTAAAACATCATTTATCCCTATCTTCATGGCGCAAAATAAGCATATACTTATTCAATGCAAAAAAATGATTATGTTTGGGAAGGGTTCACTATTACTAATTTAATTAAATGTCGAAAAGCATATTTCGTAAAAAGTCAGTTGCCAAAATATTACATGATGTTGAATGCGGTTTCAGCGACAGCGAACACCCCGGTACCGCCGCTTCCCAGCTCAAAAAAGAACTTAACGTTAAAGACCTGACCCTCATGGGCATAGCCGCCGTAGTTGGCGCAGGCATTTTCAGTACTATCGGCGAGGCATCTTTTCATGGTGGTCCGGCTGTTTCCCTTTTATTTATCGTAACTGCTATTACCTGTGGTTTTTCGGCACTATGCTATGCCGAATTTGCATCCCGCATCCCTGTTGCGGGCAGCGCCTATACCTATGCCTACGCTTCATTTGGCGAACTGATAGCCTGGATAATTGGCTGGGATCTGCTCATGGAATATGCTATTGGTAACATTGCTGTTGCTATATCCTGGAGCGAGTATTTTGTGAACCTGCTGGAGGGCTTTAACATTCATCTGCCCAAATACCTTGCTATGGATTATGTTTCGGCCTTAAGAGGGCACGAAGCGGTGTCGGCTGCAGGAGCTAATTTAGCCATTATTGGCGATAGGGTAAAAAGCGCCGCCATGGCCTGGGACAATGCGCCGGGTATTGGTGGTTTTAAACTGATTGCCAATCTGCCGGCTTTAGGTATAGTATTTATTATTACCTACCTGGTTTACATCGGCATCCGCGAAACAAAGAAGGCAACAAATGCCATGGTGGTATTAAAGGTACTGATAGTTATAGCGGTTATAGTGGTAGGCTTTTTTTACGTTACACCAGCCAATTGGCATCCATTTATGCCCAACGGTTTTGGCGGCGTGATGAAAGGAGTATCAGGTGTATTTTTTGCTTATATCGGTTTTGATGCCATTTCGACTACGGCCGAGGAATGCGAACAACCACAGCGCGACCTGCCCCGGGGCATGATCTATTCGCTTATTATATGTACTGTTTTATATATTCTTATAGCGCTTGTACTTACCGGCATGGTAAGCTATAAAGAACTGCAGGTTGGCGATCCGCTTGCTTTTGTGTTTGCCAAAGTGGGGCTACATAAGGTAAGCTACATCATATCAATAAGCGCGGTAATTGCTACAGCAAGCGTTTTACTGATATTCCAGTTAGGCCAGCCGCGTATCTGGATGAGCATGAGCCGCGATGGGTTATTGCCTAAAGCATTCTCCCGTATTCATCCCAAATTTCATACGCCGGCATTTGCAACTGTTGTTACCGGCTTTGTGGTAGCCGTACCCGCCCTGTTCATGAACCTTACCGAGGTTACCGATTTAACCAGTATAGGTACCCTGTTTGCATTTGTATTAGTTTGCGGAGGGGTGCTGTTATTGCCCCGTGAAGCTGCGGTTAAAGGCAAGTTCCATTTACCTTATGTTAACGGAAAGTTTGTTGTTCCGCTAATAACTATTATCATCCTGGGTTCGCTTTTTTATTTAAAGCCTGCCCCCCAGGTTGAAATGATGCAATTTAAAAAACTAAAGGAAAAACCGACAATTATCGAAAGCCTGGATGCTGCTGATAATGCAGCCTTGTTTACTACCTGCACCATGCTTTATGGCAAGCAAAACGTTAGCGGCACGGTTGCCCAAACAAAGTATTTTAAAGATCTTGAGGACGATAACTTTAACACCGCGCTACGGATCACCCCTATCAATGATGTTAAAAAGTATCACTTAGGATTAGACGGTTTTTTATATAACTTCCCTAATTACCTGTTCTTTATACTCATCATAATAATAAGCATATATAGCTTCCTTAAAAATTTCTCGCTGATACCGGTTTTGGGGCTTATGAGCTGCTTTTACCTGATGACCGAACTTGGTTACACCAACTGGCTACGCTTCCTGATATGGCTGGTGATAGGCCTGGTTATCTACTTCTCCTACAGCTACAAAAACAGTGTATTGGGCAGGGAGGCTAAAACCGCTTAACACCTATGTGGACCTGCCCCATTTGCAACCGGGAATTTACAAGCACCAACCAGGTACACTCCTGCCGGGAGCGTAACCTGGGCGATTTTTTGCAGGGCAAATCAGAACATACAATAGCGCTGTTTGATCACCTGGTGAATGAATACCTGCAAATGGCCCCCATTAAGGTTTATCCCACCAAAAGCATGATCGCCTTAGGCTTGCGTACCAATTTTGCCTATGTAACCCAGTTAGGCAAAAACTTTATTGATGTGGTATTCCCTTTTAACCAGATCTACGCTGATAATCTTTGCTTCACCAAAATTAAAACCGTCCCCGGCACCAACGATCATAACCATTACTTCAGGATGTATTTTAAGGAAGATATTAATGATGAGGTGAGGAAGTATATGCAACTAAGTCTCGCAGAAGGCAAATAAAAAAAATCCACATCGCTTTTCAAACCCCGTCATTGAGTACCCATCAGCCAAGCTGGAAAAAACGGTAATGACTCCTCAATTACTCACCTTTATTTTTTCCTAATTTATCAAACTCAACCACACCAGCCCGGGTGGCCCAGGCATTATACATTGCAGTAAGCCCGGCAACCTTTTGCGGGTATCTGGCGCTCAGATCGTTTAACTCAGAGCGATCAGTGCTGATGTTATAAAGCTCCCATTTATTGGCCGGCCATTGGGATACCAGTTTCCAATTACCCTGCCTTACTGCCCGGTTGCCTTCATGTTCAAAAAACAGCCCGTTATGCCCTTCCCATTTTTGCCCCTTAAATACCGGAACCAGGCTGATGCCTTCGGTTGGTGTTATGGTATTGCCGTGGTAAACTTTAGGGTACGATGCTCCGGCCAGGTCAAGGCATGTGGCCATCAGGTCAATAATATGCGCCGGTTTGCGAACTATAGAACCAGGCTGAATTACACCCGGATAATAGGCTATAAAAGGCGTGGCTGTTCCGCCTTCGTACTCCCAGTGCTTAAATAAACGGAATGGTGTATTGCTGACATTAGCCCCCAATGTTTCGTATGCTGTAAATGATGTGGAGTCACTTGCCGGTTTATTGTTTGCAGCCAATACTTCGGGTGTAAAACCCGGGCCTTTAATACTTTCATTACTGGCGCCATTATCTGATAAAAACATAATCACCGTATTTTCGTCCTCGCCCAAATCCTTCAATTTTTTCCGGATGAGGCCTATGTTTTGGTCCATACGATCAACCATGGCGGCGTATACCGCCATTTTAGTATCAAAACGTTCTTTTTCTTCCACGGTCAAACTATCCCATTCGGGTACATTTTTATCCCTGGGCGAAAGTTGCTCGTCTTTACCGACAATGCCCATTTGTTTTTGACGTGCAAGCCGCTCCTCCCTAAGCTTATCCCATCCCTTCATGTACCTGCCCTTGTATTTGGCAATATCCCCGGGCAGCGCCTGGATTGGCCAATGCGGACTGGTAAAAGCCATGTATAAAAAGAAAGGTTTGTTGGTTTGTTTATTATCGTCAATAAATTTAATGGCATAATCGGCATAGGCATTTGTTGAATACCAATTTGACCCGGGAGTAAACTCCTTATCATCCAAAGCGATGGTTAATTTTTGATTTGGGCGATATGGCGTAGTTGGGTTAAAATAACTGCTTGCTCCATCAATCAAACCAAAATAATGGTCAAACCCGCGTTTAACCGGCCAGCGCGACGAATCGGTACCCACATGCCATTTGCCTGCCATCAGGGTGTTGTAACCTCCTTCTTTAAGGGCCTCGGCAATAGTTACACAATTTTGATTAAGATAGCCCTGGTAAGCGGGTACATCACGATGATTTACCATATCGCCAACACCTGCCTGGTGCTGGTAAAGCCCCGTTAGTAACGATGCACGGGTGGGGCAGCAACGCGATGCATTATAAAACTGGGTCATACGCAATCCACCTTTTGCCAGGGCATCAAGATTTGGGGTTTGAGTTTCGGCCCCAAAGCAACCAATATCAGAATAACCCATGTCATCCGCCAGGATGATAATAATGTTTGGCCGTTTTGAAGCCGGCTTATTTTGGGCGAATAAAAAATTACTTACTACTGTAAACAGAATAATTATACCGATTAGTTTTTTCATAGGATAGCCAGCCATAAATGGTTCCATAACGTTTTGGGCAGTGTTGCAGTTTGAAATTTAATTTTCACTCGTAACCTCAGCCCCATAGCGTATTGCCGCTTCAAGTATATCAATGTTTATATCTTTTAGCGTTTTGAACCTAATGCAATACCCAGTCACGCTCGCCTTGCCTATTTTTTCTCCATACGTTTGGGCTAAGTATGTCTTATCTTTAATGCCGAGGATATAGACAGAGATTCCGGTTTTGTTTGCGCTCAAACCAATTTGAAAAAAATCCCTGGTCTTTCCATCAGCATATTTTATGGTGTGAAAACCATAGCCTATAGTAGGGTTACTAACAGTTTTATTTTCGCTGTTTTTACCATTGTCGAACCATAATTTACAACCTGGTAAAAGTTGAAGTGTGAGATGGTGTAACTCTTGCATATCACTACGCTTTGGTTCAGGTTGGCTGGTAATATATTCTTTGATTTGTTCCTGTACGTTCATATAATATTAAATTACGGTTTGCTTATGCTGTCCTTTCAAATTTCGCTTTATTTTTAGTCACCATTCATTTACTTTTCTTCGAAAGTACCTTCCTTTTTTCTATGGTTCATCATTCAAATTTCAAAGTGAAAATTGGATAAACAGCGCAAGCTTATTTTCCTGTTAACTTAGCAAACTCCGCTTCGGTAATTTTAAAAATAGTACCATGCCTGATACCTTTTGGCATTTTAATCTGACCGGATATATCCGTCCATTGCTTCAGATTGGTTGATGTGATGGCGCCGTATTGATGATCACGGTATTTATCAAAATAAACAATCCATTGATTGCCAATGTGCAGCGTTGTTGGTCCTTCGGCCCAATAATTACCTGTTATTGGTCCGCTGGGTTTTGAGTATGGTCCCGTCAGTTTATCGGCATAAGCTACTTTAATGTTTTTTTGTACCGGATGCAGGGTTTCATCTTTAAAAACCATCATAAAGCGTTTACCATAAGGCACTATGGTGGCATCGATACTGTTAAAACCCGGATCAAACAGCAAACGTGTTGAACTGTATGTTTTAAAATCTTTAGTGGTAATGTAATATATCCGGTGATTGTATTTACTCTCGGCAACGCTATCAACCAGCGGGAAACGCCCATCAATAGTAGTGGCCCAATAAATCATGTATGATTTTGATGATGCATCGTACGTAATTTCGGGCGCCCAGCAGTTACGGGCTCCCGGCTCATTTGCCATAACGGGTAATTGCTGCTGCTCCGACCAATGCAGCAGATCGGGCGAGCTGGCGTAACCTATACCTTTATCTGTCCAGCTATCCGTCCAAACCATGTGGAACAAACCATCAGATCCGCGGATAATACAAGGGTCGCGCATCAGCTTGTCATTTGAAACCATCGGTGTTAAAAAAGAGCTGTCGCCCTTTAAAGCCGTCCATTGCAACCCATCATTACTATAAGCCAGGTGTAAACCATCCTGCCCGTTATCTTTAAAATAGGAAAACATATATACTTCTTTGGCCTGGGCTTGGGCGTCTGTTTTCCATGCGGTTAACAACAATAACAGGAATATTAGTTTTTTCATAGGGCAATGTTTACCGGCAATCTTGTTCATTTCTTATTATTTTATATCAATGAAAATATCTTCGCGGTTGTTGCGCGCTGTTTTGACCCAAAGTAAATGATTTGTTTTATCATAATACCATCCGGCAGCATTGTTTAATGCGTCGGCACTGCTCACAATTTTTACAGCCTCCTTATTTTCAGCTACCATGGATGGCTCCTTATCGCCACTCCAATGTATTTTAGCCAGGTAACCATGTGGCGCCGGGTTGTAAGTGCCGGCAGGCTTTTTAATATGTAACGCCCAGCCCCCGGTAACATTTGCTACGGTAATTTGGGTGATCGCTTTTTCGCCTTGCTGATATTTCAGGCTAATGCCATCATCCTCATACAGTTTAAATTCAGATGCCTGGTACGGGAAAATATCCAGCGTAATCACATCCACCGGCTTTTCATCCATATATTTCATAGCCGGTTGCATAGGAATAATACTGCCTGCTTTTACAAAAAGCGGCAAGTGGTCGGCGGGTGTTAATATATGAATATATTGCTTTCCGTTATATTTTTTACCCGTCCAATAGTTAAACCAATCACCGGCTGGTAAATACACCGTACGGGTTTGGGCTCCTTTTACAGTTACGGGGCAAACCATCATGTTATCGCCAAATAAATATTGATCGGCTATGTTATACGTATTCGGATCATCCTGGTATTCCAGTACCAGGGCACGCATCAGCGGCATGCCTGTTTGGTATTGTTTATAAGCATTGCTATAAATATAAGGGATCAGCCGGTAACGCAGGTCATCGTATTTTTTAAAGTTGGCCAAAGCTTCTGCGCCATAATTCCAGGGTTCTTTGTAACCCGGGTGGTCCATGCCAAATACCATAGCAACCGGACTAAACATACCAAACTGCACCCAACGCAAATAAAGTTCAGGGTCGGCAGCATGTTCAAAACCGCCCATACAATGCGCCCAATACCCTACGCCCGACAGACCAATATTTAAACCGGCTTTAATAACCGGTGCAAAATACTGCCATTCGCTGGGCCAGTCGCCCGCAAAAATGTACGGATATCGCTGTATGCCCGAGTAGCCCTCCCGGGTCTGGTTCAGGCCGCGAATGCCATTATATTCCTGGAACTTTAAATAAGGAGCTTTGGCATAAGCTATCGGGAAAACATTATGTAATTGCGCAACCTCTTTACCTGTAGGCCCAACCTTTTCGCTTTCATTTGCTAAGGAGCCAAAGGCGCTGCCTTCATCGGTTTTCAGGAATTTGGCGCCTATGGAAGCTACTTTCATTACCCCGTTATCCCACCACCAGTTGGTAGCCTGCTGATCAAAAAAGTTCACAAACTCGCCCGGCTTGCCGTTTTCGGGATAGGTAAAACCTTTAGCCTGCGCCTGGTCAAGCAGATTCAGATTTTTGGCATTATCAAACCGCGGGCGAATGTGCAATCCCACCATTTTAAAGTTCATGGCATACAGGCTATCGAACATGGCTTTGGGGTTTTTAAATGTTTCGCGCCATTCAAAGGTTGTAGCGCCTTTACCCCCATTTTTACCAAACAACCGCCAGGTAGAATCCAGGAACAAAATATCAACCGGAATCCCCATTTCGCGCATCTTACGTGCAAGCTCAACCACATATTTATCAGATGTAAGCTCCTCGTGCCCCCAGGTGCCGCCGCTATAAGTCCCCATGTGCAATCCAAAAGCAAAGCGCGGCAATAAAGGTGATTTGCCGGTTATTGACAGGTAGCTGTTTAATATGACCGGAAAAGTTGGACCATAAATAAAGTAATAATCCAGCTCTCCATCATTGGCTTTAAAGCTGTATTCATCATCGCTTTTGCTGCCCATGTCCCATGCTGTGGCCGATGAATTATGCAGATAAATGCCATATCCCCGGGTGCTCATAAAAAACGGCACCGGGCAATAGTTTGCTTCGTTGACGTTATAAGCGCCCAGCAAATTATCTTTGTTTTTGCCCCGGCCCACATTTAATTTTACCAGTTTGTTACGCTGATCTGTAAAATCCATACGCTCACCAAAACCAAAAAAGTGTTCATTGGGCATCAATTGTTTGGTACACATCACCGTATCGCCCATATGCTGCAGACCGCCATTTTTAGGTACATATTCAGATGATAACATCAGGCCCTTAGTATCAGATACATTGATGATAAAAGGGGATTTAATAACCGTAATAATTAATGCAGATGTTTGAATAACGTAAGCAGATTTTGAATCGGTTACCTTATAATTTACTGCGGGCCAGTTATAGTTTTCCTGCATTAAATGCTCATCAGCCAAAAAATGACGGCTCCAGCTTGCCCTTACCCGGAACATGGAGGGCGAACAAAACTCAATTTGAACATCGCCATTAACATTTTTAAAATACAGCGTATTGCCTTGCTTTTTATATCCCGACTTATTACTGCCAATACCCGTTTGCGCAAATGTATTTACGGTGAACATTAAAACAAGCGCAAGAAACAGCGTAAACTTCCTCATTATTTACTCAATTTATAAACTTCGCTGCCTGCCAGCAAAAAACAGCCTAAACCATAATCTTCAAAATCGGGCACACTGTTATAAGTTACCGGCTGCCCGTCTTGAGGTTGCTTGCCGGTTCCCTGCACAAAACCCAGCATACCATCTGTATGTAAACTCTCTGCCGACATGGCATTCCAGGCTTTGGTAACTATAGGTAAATAGGTTTTCTTTTTGAGGATGCCATGGTTGATGCCCCAGGCCATGCCATAAGCAAACAGCGCGGTACCTGTTAGTTCCTTGCCTCCAAAATTGGTAGAATCTTTTAAACTCACGTTCCAGTAGCCATCCGCACGTTGCAGCGGTACTAAAGCTTCAATCATTTCTTTATAAACATTTAAATATTCATCTCGGTGCGGTGCTTTTTTTGGCATTACCTCCAAAACCCGCAACAAGGCTGCTAACACCCAGCCATTACCGCGCGACCAGTAACAATCGGCCCCGTTAGGCTCTTTGTAAGGAGTTACAAAATCCTTATCCCGCCACCAAAGATGATCTGCGGTATTGTACAAGCCTTTGCCGCCATGAACGGTTTTGGTATAGTTATAAATGGCGAACATCTTTTCATAATACTTATTGTCCTGATAAACCTCGCCAAGCCTGGCATATACCGGCATAGCCATTTGCAACGCATCAACCCAGCTCCAGTCGTCCTGTTTTTCGCTATTGACCATTAAGTCAATGCTTTGCTTTATTTTCTCTATGCGTTCGGGCTTTTTATCTATTAGGTACAGGTCTATATATGTCTGTCCGCAGCATTGGTTATCGGCGTTCCGGGTGTCAACGGCGCCGCGTGGCCCCCATTGGTGTTTTTCGCCCCAGTCAACCGCGTAATCATAATATTTTTTTTGCGGATCAATTTTGTACATCCCCATCAAGCCCTCGTAATAAACCGCCCTCGTCCACAGGTTACTGGTTCTCGTATTACCTTTTACGGTAACAGAAGCGCCTGCATCCGGCCATTTTTGCATAAAATAGTTGTTAGCCAAAGTCATATCGGCCAATACTTTACTTTTTGATGGCAGCTGGGCGTGTACAGCGCCCGCCGTAATCATGATTGCACCCGCGCACAGTATCATTTTCAGTTTTGCAAATAGTTTATTCATATTGTAGGTTTTGATGTATTTCTATTTAGTTAATTCACAGGTTATTATCTCTGGCTTTTTTAAGGCATCTTTTTAAGGCCTTCCCATCTTACTTTCCATTTTCCGTCTTTTGGAAAACCTGGATTAGCGATGGTTGAACCATCCCAGCCGGCACACATCATGGCTACAGCAGCCAGCAATCCGCCATTGCCTGGCAGGTAAAGGCGTAAGCGACCATCCTGGTAATTATGGCCGTTGGGCAGGTAAGTATTGGTTTTTATGGGCATAAATAAGGCCTCAATGGCTTTTTCGGGCATATTTAAGCGGGCAGCGGTCATGGCTGTCATCGGGAAATCCCAGCCCCAGGTATCTTTCCAGTCCCATACATTCCATACCAGGTCAAACGTTTTCTTCATTACCAGGGTATCCAGCTTATTATTGTAAGGCAGCATACCATAGGCTGCCAATACCGTCGGATGATCTGTTTTCAATTTCGGATTGGTATAAGCATCGGGCGAGCTTTCCGCAGCAAGGTAAACGCCATCCTTTTGGGGTAGCTCGGCCAGTTTTTTCAGGATGAGCGCATATTTTTTATCGGGTTGCATACCCAAACGCCCGCGCCATTCCTGGGCCGTTGAAAGCGCCCAACGCCAGTATTGCAGCTCATAAGTTGGGTTAAGGGTTTCCTCGGGTTTATAGCGTTCCTGTGCCAGTATAATGCCCTTGCCTAAATTATAACGGTCGTGCTCTTTATCGTAAGTTGGGAACGAGGCCATAAAATCGGCATCGGCTAATACCAGGTCTTTGTATTTATTCAGGGTTTGTTTATTGGGATGTGCGCGGTAATCCAACTCGGCAAAATAAATAAAATGCGGCTGCTGCCAGATCAGGAAGGCACCAACCGATGACGGACTTTCATTACCATCAGGGTCGGTCATTTTTTGCCAGCGAACGCCATCGTAGCCCTGCCTTTTAGCTATGGCCCGGGCATTGGCTTTAACATGATGGTACCAGGTCATGCTGTTTTCCAGCAGTTGCTCCCTTCCCCAAAGCGCAAAGTGAATACCATGCCACCAGTGCATTTCCAGGTGGGGTTTACCATACCAGCTATTATAGGTGAGCCCGGTTTCCTGGGGTGGTTGATGGCCGGTGCATTGTATTTTGGTAAGATACTGGGATAGCACCACCCGCCGCTCCAGTTCATTGGCACGCGGGTCTGTACTGCCGCTAAAATCAACTGCGCCGCCGCTTTGCCAAAAAGCCTTCCATTGCTGCATGCTGTTTGCCTGCGTTTGAGCAAAGCCTGGTAAAACCGCCGTAGTTTTGCGTGGGGTAAACAAACAGGTAAACGTTAACAGATCTGTTTTGCCCTGCGGGGATAACACAAACTGATGAGCGGCGGTATTTTTAACCGAAGCATCTCCCTGCCAGTCCAGGCGCACAAAATATTGGTTAGTATCTAAGCGATGAATAATGGAAGCCTGCTGCCGACCGGATGAAATGACAGCTGAAGAATGTTTTTCAGGATTTTTCCAGTTATCGCCGTAATCAGTAAATTGATTGGTAGGAAACGGAAAACGCAGCCTTACTTTCAACCTGCCCTGGCTCAATAATTTAGATTGCACTTTTACTGCCACCAAATCCTGCGCCTGGTGGGCATAGGTTTGTACACTTATAGCTTCGCCGTCAAAAGTAAAAGAACTGTTGATGGCGCCCGTCCAAAGATCGAGTTCCTGGCGAATGTTTTGAATCTCATTGATATTTCCCTCGGTTCCATTCTTATGCAATAGCATAAATCCAAGATTGCCCAGTTGTAAACGGTGCACATTTTCGCGGAACCAGTTGGCTGCATCTCTATTACGCCCAGGCTGATTCCATTGCACTGCGTAGGTAACCTTACGGCCGTTGAGTGTATAGGTTTTAAATGTTTCATCAAACTTATAACCCATGGTATCTTTGAAGCTGTGCCAGCCCCACTCTGATTGTGTACCCAGCGGAATGCCTTTATCGTAATGTTCGGGAAAAGTTTGCAGGCCGGTAACATCAACCGTAAAAGCAAAACGACCATTACCAACCGACAGGGATGATAAGGTATCTGTACCCTTATTGATCACATTATGCCGTTGCACCAATGCCTTACGGTTTATTGGGGTTTGCGCCTTTATAATAACCGGCCAGGCACAGGTAAAAATTGCAAAATATACAGGCAGTAGTTTCTTCATCTTCCGGTTATTATGATTCTATTTTAAATATAAAAGGCGAAGCCGTCATGTATTTACCCCCTTGCGATGTGGTGAACATGTATGTAGGTTTACCGTTTTGAAACAATAGTTGCGGCCTTTCAAAGCGGCCATATTTGTTTAAATATTTTGGAGGTGGCGGCTGGTTGATATGATAATATTCGGCATTAAAATAGCCTATTTCGGGTTCGTTCCACTTCTTACCGGTTTTGGACTCCATGTACAAACCATACTGGTGGTTAAACACGCCCATATCCCGGGCCAGCATTTTAAAGCGGCCCTTATCCAGCCAAACAAAGGCATCTTCCAGTTGGGCATTATTGCCGCGTGCCGAAAAATCTATTACCGGGTTTGCCTCATACTTTACATAAGGCCCTTCCAGCTTATCGGAAATGGCCAGGCCATATTTGCGGTTTCCCTTTACCAGCGGATCGGTTGAGGTTTCATATTCTTTGGTGTTCCATGATTTATAGAATAACCAGTATTGCCCGTTGGGATGTTTGATGAATGCCGGGTTGGTGGTACAATGATCATCCCATGCTCCGGTCGCTCCTGGCAATAATAAAGGTTCGTCCGGGCGTGTCCATGGGCCATCCGGAGAATCGGCAGTTGCCAGCCCGATACGCTTGGTATTGGTTTTGCCGTTGGAATTACCCATAAAAAACAGGCAATATTTGCCATCCACAATTTTGATCGACGGATTATGGCAGGTGGTTGCATCCCAATAGCCAGGCCCGCGTGGGGCAAGGATGGTTCCCGTAAACTTAAATTCGCTTTCGGGGGTATCGGCCACAGCATGGCAAATTTCGGAGCCATTGATCCATCCACTCATTTTTTTTGTTGCCACCCACCGGGAAAAAAATACATGAATTCTGCCGTCCGGCCCTTCAATGGGGCTGTTGCACCAAGCGTAGTAGCCTTCCATTTCCAATGCACGACCAACCGGTTTCAGTTTTCTGGCAAAAGAAGAAACATGGCCTTCCGGTGCGCCAAATGCCAGGCCAGGCAATAATGCCATTGCCGAAGCCAAACCTAAGTGCTCAATAAAGTCTCTTCTTTTCATGATTTCAATTTCCCTAGCCGAACCCATGCCATTACTTCAAATATTTATTCAAGGCCAGTTTACTAAATGACCTGATTCCCTGGATCACAAGCCTTGCATTTAGTTGCGCACCCGGCTCGAGCGTGTGGGTAGCATCGGTACCAAAATAGGTCGATTTTACTTTTGCCTCACCCTCCGCATCATAATCATCCGCTATCATTTTATTCAGATCTACGAAATAAGTACCGGTTTCCTCACCTAACTCCCTGGCCCATTGCCCGTAACTGTTCTGGTTGTTGCGGCCGGCCGATTTACCATCCTTCCAAACATTACGCGGTATTGGCGAACAAATAATTGGCGTTGCGCCTTTGGCCTTTATATCGGCAATGTATTTGCGCATGTACCAGCCGTAGGTATGTACCACTTCCTGTATTTTTCTTTTCGGGTTGTATATTTCCTGCTGCTCGTTGCCGATGCCCTTGATGGTTCCGCGTGCCCGGGCGGTATCATCCAGTGCACCGGCATCGTTATGGCCAAATTGCATAATTACAAAGTCGCCGGGTTTTACTTTTGCCAGTACCTTATCCCATAGCCCCAGCGTTTGAAAAGTGCGGCTACTGGTTCCGCCCAGGGCATCGTTTTCAACTGATATCCGGGTTGTATCAAAATAAGGGGCTATATAGTTGCCCCATCCCCACAAGCCACCATCCCCCTTACCCTTACCATTTTTTACGGTTGAATCGCCAATGAGGTAAAATGTTGGTTTATCAACAGGTTTTATCAGCATAAAAGACGATAGCATTATCGCCGCTATCAGCATTAAGCTAAAACCTGCATTTTTACGCATTAAGTTTTTCATAATAGCTTAGCAATTAGTTTTTAAGATATTTATTTAAAGGATTCTTCGGATCGGCCCGGATGCCTTCGGCGACAGATTCAGCATTTACAGTAGCGCCTGCTTTATTGGTATGGGTATGATCCCCGGGAAAGAATTTCTTTACCGAATCGGGTCCCCATTGGTCATACTTATCAGCGGTGAGCCGGTTCATGTCAATAAAGATGGTCCCTTCCTGTTGCGCAACTTCCCGCGCCCATTTACCATAATCATTATCAGCACGGATCACTTTACCCTCGCGAAACTCATTACGGGGAATCATGGACAATACCATTGGCGTAGCGCCCTTAGCTTTGGTTTCCCTTATAAATTTGCGAAAATACCAGCCGTAGGTGTGTACGGTTTCTTTTATGCCATTAGGCCAGGTAAGCTCTACTGTTTCCTCGCCTGTACCTTTTAATACGCCGCGGTATCCTTTTTTTGTAGTATCGGGCTGGCTGCCTTCATTATGACCAAATACCATCATTACAAAATCGCCGGGCTTTAACAGGGAATCTACTTTGTTCCACCTGCCTTCTTTTATAAAAGTACGCATGCTGCGGCCAGCCATAGCATGATTCTCGATATTGATCTTCGACAGGTTAAAATAGTTTGGAATGATACTGCCCCAACCCCATGTTTCCTTATCGCTGTTATGGGTTGTAGAATCTCCGATGAGGTACAGTGTTGGTTTTTGCCGACTAACGAACGCCAGTCCTGCGAAAGCTACAATTAACAGGATAAAAATGGATTTTAATGGTTTTATCATGATATAGTTTTACTTTTTCTTAATATTTTTAGGTTTTAACTCATCGGGCGCGCCGTTTGTGTAAGAAATAAACACCTCTTTGGATCCCGATTTAAGAAGGCCTTCAATAATGTTTATATCAATAACCCCGGCAGGCTTAAACTGCACCGACGACATATATTTGAGGATACTGTAATACAGCTGATGTGCTGCCGGCCTTTCATTATCTATTGCCGGCGACAGATCCGCGCTACTTACCATAATGCTTCCTTTACCCACCTTTGCTTCAAACAGGAAAGCCAGGCGGCGGTTCATGAACCAGGTGTCAATGGGCTGTATAACAGGCCGGAATGTAGTTGGAAAATCCTCCAGGTGCATTACCTGTGCGTTTAATAATACATCCCACCATTGAATTTCGCTATATGATGCCGTTGGAAAATCATTAAATATGGGATGCCGGGGATCACACACAAACCCAAGCGTATGCGGTGGACGCATTTTAAACCAGGAGGTGTTCCAGAAAACCGGTGTAAAGGTCTGCACAATCTCCTTACCCTTTACTACCTTGCCTGCAACGTTCAAAAACACCTTGCCTCCATCATTAAGTACCTGTTTGGCTTTATCATCCAGCGATGTTGTATAATATACATCTGGTTTAATTTCGGGCAACGTTGCCGGGTATACCCAAAAATCCCAGTCATTTATATAGGGAGAGTTTGGTACAGATACCTCCAGGTTCAGTTTTTCCGGTGATCTGATACCTGATAAAGACAGATTGATCTCGCCCGACTGCTGGCAATTGCCCATAACATAGCTCTTTTTATTAAGCACACCCTGGCTAATCACCTTATGTTGTGCATTGGTTAGCTTCCAGCTCAATGCGGCAGTTATAGGCTTGCTGTAATTAAACAGCTCAACTGACGCCTTTAAGGTTTCATTATTATGATACACAAATTTTTCGGTACGGATAAGCGGCACTGTGGCATTGCAAAAACGGGCAAACTGCTTAGCCGTGATATAATCTTTATTATCCCAAAAGGCATTAAGCACACCAACCAGGGCGGTACCCTGCCCCGGATAATCATTTAATGACAGTAATTGAAAGCCCGAGTAACCAGGTGTGCGCATGGCCTTTTCAATTTCATGCTTATAACATAAAGCCTGCAATTTCCCTGAGGCCATCAGGAATTTTTCTGCTTCATCGGCCATACCGTGGTCTTTCAGATCTTCCTCAAAAAGTTCAAAATTTTTGGCTTTATAAAAGCCGGTATATTTTTTTATCTCTTTAAAATCAGGAAACGCACAATACTGCCCCATCTCATGGGCTACAAAAGGGACATTAAACTGTGCTATCTGCTTGCTGTAGTCCGAATAACTTTCTGGCCGCTGGCTCCATGCCAGTCCGCGCGCGCCGGCACGGGCCATATACTCGTTGTTGGGTATTACCGGCCAGCTGCCGCCTACTGCCGCCCCGGTATAAAGCCTGCGGGTATCTTTGGCTTTCCAATAGTCAACAAACTTAGTCAGGTACTCCACCTGTTTGCCGCTGGGCTCGTTGCCATAGGCCATCATACAAAACGATGGGTGGTTACCATACCATTTGGCTATGCGGTTTGTTTCATCATAAATATACTGATCAATGGGACGGCCCAGCCCCAGGGCGCTGCCGTGGTTAGCCCATGATGGCCCTTCCACATGTAAATAAAACCCTGCTTTATCTGCTGCCGCGAAAGCCGCCTCGGGTGGGCACCAGGAGTGAAAACGCATGTGGTTTAAGCCATATGCCCTGCATATTTTAAATATCCGGTCCCATTCAGCTTCGGTTGTGGGCGGATAGCCGGTTAACGGAAATTCGCAGTTGTTTACTGTGCCGCGTAAAAAAAACGGCTTCCCGTTAATAGTAAAAGTTTTCCTATCAGCCTTAAATTCGCGCATACCAAAGGCGATCTGTTTGGTATTTGTGTCGCCTTTACCGGTAGTTAATGTAGCTGTAAGCTGATACAAAGCAGGGCTAAATTCATCCCAGGTTTGCATTTTGGTGCCCATTGGCAAATCAATAGTTATTTCACTTGTACTATCCCTGATTGTAACAGACTTACTTACAGCTGGTATAAGCTGCGAATGTGCAATATTAAACGCTTTGGCCGATAGGGTGATCTTGCCTGTAGTTTCACCACCTTCACTTTTAACCAATATTTTAATATGCGCTGTTTTTTGTTTCAGATCGGGGTAAACCTGTACGTCTTCTAACCATGTGGTTGCCCCGGCAAGCAGTTCCATTTTACCAATTACACCATTCCAGTTGCCTTGTGTATGATCGGTGATGCTATGGGAATCCGGACCAACATTAATGGCTTTTTCCCGGTTATCAACACTAAGTGTTATGCTATGCTTTCCCGGCGATATTTTGCTACCCAGATCAAACTGGTGTGGGGCTACCAGGCTGTTTTGCAGGCCAATCTCCATACTATCTACCCAAAGGCGGGTTTCTGTATGGGCTCTTTCCAGGAAAAGCACTATGCGTTTATTTTTCCAATCCGGCGGAATGTTTACCTCCTTTTTGTACCATGCTACCCCGGTATAATGCTTAGGCGGTGTAAGCCAGAAGGGTATCTTCAGGTTACCGGGCTGCCGGTATTTGGCCATGTGCGGATTATAAAACCACGAGCTATCATAGATGCTGCCTGTCCATTTTGTTTTTAGGGTGACATTGTCGCCTTTTAAATTTCCTGTCATAGAACCAGGCAGGTGAATGGTATCGGTAAGGGGTTTTAAAAACCATTTTTCTTCAATGCCCTTACCGGCAGAATCTATCCGGAACTGCCACCGGCCGGCCAGTGAAATAATATTGCCCGCCTGTTTTCCATCCGGGACAGACCAGGCACAAAAGAGTACACCCAGGATCGCGGTTATGCAGATCAGGAGGTATTTTATGCCTCTATATTTATTATTTATCTGCATTTATATCAATTAAATCGAGTTTTGTACCATCTTTAGTGATGATCTGCGAGTTTTTCCATTCCCACCCCTGTGAAAACTTTACGTCACCGGCGGTAGCTGCGTCAATATTGACATTATCGAAATGAAAATGCTGCATGGCCGACTCTTTCAGGCCGATGGCGTTAATGGCTTTTTTGGCACCCGTCACTTTAACATTAGAAATATAGATATCTTTAAAATGCGGCATCCCCTTTTCGGCCGGCTCTACCTGGTGCAGTATTTTTTTCCAATGCTCGGGTATGCTGTCAATGTTATAACCATTGGGTAGTTTGGAGTAACTGTAGCTGGGGTTCCAGTTCATGGTGATCTGGAAAGCCGTGCCTACACCATTCATGGTGATATTGGTGAAATGAATATCCTCTACCGTACCACCCCTGGTAATGGCCGATTTAATATTGAGCCCATTGCTGGTGCCGTTGCCTGTAAGTTCGGTAGCCAGCACATGCCTGATGCCGCCGGATGTTTCGCTTCCGCAGGTAAGCAAGCCTGCACCGGCCCTTGAGATACATTTGCGGATCACCACATACTCGGTAGGCCTGTTCACCCTTAAGCCGTCCCAATCTCGGCCGGCCTTAAGGCAAAAATCATCATCATTGCAATCAATATCGCAGTTTTGTACCAGGATCCAGCTTGATGAATCTATATCAATCCCATCAGTTGAGGGCCCGTGACCATCAACGTTATTACGAATGGTAATACCATCAACCGTAACCTGTTTGGAATACAGCAACTGAATGGTCCAGAAACCCGCCTGCTGCAGGGTAATATCCTTAATGGTAATATCTGTAGCGTTGGCAACCAGCAATGTACGGGGGCGTTTAGCATCGTAATCAACAATCCAGCGCAGGCCTTTGGGATCATACTCTGCACGCATTTTGCGGTAAATATCCCAGAATGGTTTGCCCTGTGCATTCACCAAACCTTTCCCGCTAATAGCCACATTACTTTGCCCGATGATATTGATCAAAGCGGCGGGCCATTTCATTTCGATACCGGCAACGCGGGTATCAATTTCGGGGTAATCTTTCAGGTCCTGGCTGCCCAGCAATTCCACACCAGCATCAATATTGAGGCAAACGTTTTTCTTTATAAATATAGATCCCGTTAAATATTTACCCGGCTTAAACGAAACTATACCACCGCCTTTTGCCGAACACTGATCTATGGTTTTTTGTATGGCAGTGGTGTTTAGTGTTTTGCCATCATTAAGCGCACCGTTATTATTAACATACCATACTGTTGTTTTCCCCGGATAATGTTTGGCTCCTACCTTTTTTGCCCAATCCAGGTTAGTTTGCGCGTTTACGGCATTTGCGGTCATAAATAATAGTAAAACAGAACAGTGCAGTAGTTTCATAGGTAAATTGTTCTTTTAATGGCTTACCCACCGAAATGCCGGAGGATAAGCCAGTCTTTTTATGATGTCCAGGACAATTCTTTCATCTCTTTTCCTTATCAATAGCCGGGGTTTTGTGTGTACAGGCCTGGAGCCGCATCCAATTGTGTTTGCGGTACCGGGTAGATCACATAATTTGCTACAACCGGTTTTATGCTTTTCTGTGCATCTTCCTTAGCAATCCAGGCGTTCATGATAGTTAACAGGTCGCCGCTTCTTTGCAGGTCGAACCAGCGCGAACCTTCATCAGCAAACTCCCTGCGGCGCTCATCAAATAATTGAGGAAGCGTTACACCGGCTATTGATGGCAGCCCGGCCCTTGCCCTCACCTGGTTAACAATTGCATCAACATCGCTTTGCGAACCTGCAGCGCCATGCAGTATACACTCGGCCTTTAGCATCAAAATATCCGTGTACCTGATAGCAATAAAGTTAATTCCCCAGTCGAAACGGCTGGCAGCAGGAATTTTGGTGATATCAAGCCATTTTTTAAAGAATGGCCGATTTTCTGTACTCCCGGCATTGGTATAACCCGCAGTGTAGATATTAAATGCCTTACGTGTATCAGCAGCATCGTAACTACCTGCCAAATCTTTTGATACCGGGATAATTTCCAGGCTCCCGTTTGATTTGGTATCCTTAATAGATAAAAAGTAACCGTTTGGCGTAAGTGTCCATGGATATGAAGCGCCATAAAGGTCGCTGGTACCGCTTATACCGCTGGCATACATTACATCAAAAACGGCTTCCTTATTGGTAACAGGACTTTGATTGCTATATGAAAACACATTGCTATAGTTTGTATTGAACGTAAACTGACCGCTGCTGATGATATCCTGCAACAATGGCAAAGCCAGGTCCCATTCATTTGATCCTGTTCCCGGCCCCTCTATACCATAGTTTGGTGCCGATTTAGCCATGTAAACCTGGGCCAGTAAAGCTTCGGCAGCATATTTGGTAGCACGGCCAACATCAACCCCGGTATAGGTGGCTGGTAAATTGGCAATGGCCGATTGCAGATCGGCGATAATCAGTTTATAAACATCGGCTACCGGGCTGCGGCCAATGGTATTAGCCTCGGACGCTGTTACCGGGTGATCAATAACCGGTACCTTGCCAAAGTATCTTACCAGGTCGAAATAATAAAATGCACGTAAAAATTTGGCTTCGGCTTGTAACCTCGTAGCCAATGACGCCGAGCCTATATAGCTGCCATTTTTGGCAACCTGGTCAAGCAGGGTATTTGCCCTGAAAATGCCATTAAAATCGGTTCCCCAGGCTTCGGTAACATAGGCGTTTGCTGCCAATGATGGTGAAAAATCATTCACCGGATCCCAGTCGCGCACAGTAACCGAAACGCCGTAAATATTGTCGGAACGTATTTCGGACAGGTTAGCCAGCCTTACGGGATAGCTATGCAAATCGGCATAAATTGCGTTGGAAGCCTGCAGAAAATCACTTGGCGAATGATAAAAGGTAACTGTTGTAGATGTTGAAATTGGTACCTGGTTTAATTCCTTATTACAGGAAGCCATCATAAAAACAGCCGATATGGTTGATAGAAAAAATATCTTTTTCATTTTGATAATGTTGAAATAATTAAAAAGTGACGTTTACCCCGAAGATCAATGATTTAGCCAATGGCAAACCTCCGTAGTCACCGGCTTCCGGGTAATTACTGTCAGAGCTAATTGCCGTATTCTGTGCTTCTGGGTTGAAACCACCATAATATTTATCATGACCAAAGAAGTTTTCGGCGGTAACATAAATTCGCGCTGCACCTAAAGCTTTTGTTTTAAAAATACTTTTCAGATCGTAACCCAAAGTGATATTTCTAACCCGCACATAGTTTGACGAATACAACCAGTCGGTATTGGCCACAAAACCAAATGTTGAATAAGCTTTACTAACGCGTCCATCACCCTGGTTATCTGGCGACCGCCAGCGGTTGGCATAAAATGCAGGCGTATTATCTGTAAAGCCCTGCCCTGTACGTGTTATAGCCCTGCCTAATAAGGAATAAATTGAACCCCCGTTTTGACCCTGCACTAAAATACTCAGGTCAAACCCTTTGTAGCGTACTGTATTGGTGATACCCCAGGTATAATTGGGGTTTGGATGGCCAACAATTTGCTTATCAGCTTCGGTAATTACACCATCGCCGTTCAAATCCTGGTATTTAGGATCGCCTACGGTTTCGCCGGTACCATATGTTGCCGCGTGGTTATCTATATCAGCCTGTGATAAGAAACCTATTTGTCTTACAACATAAATACTGTTTAGCGGCTGTCCTACACGTAAAATGGCGTCAGAAACATCAAATGAATTTGGAATGATGATCTGTTTTTGGTTGCCATACAGCGATACAATTTTATTGGTATTATGGCTAATATTAATTGACGTGTTCCATTGAAATTTACCAACCAGGTTATGGCTGGTTAATTCCAGTTCCTGGCCAATGTTACGTACCGAACCCGCATTGCGTAACTGGCTGCTAAAGCCTGTTGATTGCAGGATAGGTACATTGAGCAATAATTCGGTATTTAATTTATTATAGTAGTCAAATGAGCCGGTTAAACGGTTGCTGAAAAATCCAAAATCGACACCCAGATCATAGGTTTGTGATTTTTCCCACTGAATATCGGGATTTGGTAAGTTGCTTGGGGCCTGGCCAATAGCCAAAGCCTGGGCTGCACCTAAAACATATCCATATGAACCTATTTGCGAAATACTTCCATAATCGGCAATACTATTGTTACCGTTTACGCCATAGCTAAAACGCAGTTTCAAATCGCTTATAACGGGAACGCTTTTCATGAAATCTTCCTGGATAACCCGCCACCCTATGGACGCCGACGGGAATATGCCATACTTTGTATTTGGCCCGAACCGGGAAGATCCGTCTTCACGTAAGCTTGCCGATAAAAGATACTTGTCTTTGTATCCGTATTGCACACGACTAAAGTAGGATACCAAAACACTTTTAGTACCAGATGTGTTGCCCGTTACCGTAGCTGCTGCATTTAAGGTTTGAATTGCACCGCTGGTATATCCCCCAACTGATGATAGCGTTGACTGGTCTAAACGGTCGGTATTATAGGATTGCCCTACCAATACATTCAGGCTGTGTACCGAATTAAATGTAGTGTTATAGGTAAGCGTATTCTCGTTAACAAATGTTTGCCTTTTAAAAGTACTGTATGAACCCGAAGTGTTAGCTGTAAGATTTGAGTTTGTTGAAGCATTAAACGTTCTGGTAGCCAGTGTACCCGCAATAGTGTACGGCGTATAGCTGTTTGTAGCATTATCAACATTATCCAGGTTTACCGAACTCCTTAATGTTAAACCTTTAATAATCTCGTATTCGGCAAATATGGTGGCCAGCGTACGGTATTTTTTTGTTTGCCCAACTTTGTTTTCCAATTTGGCTATGGGGCTATTGGCCGAATTACCCCAGGTATATTGCGCGTTTTTAAAAGCATTTGGGTATAAACCAACAGTATCTTCCTGTATAGGGCTGTAGCTAATAGCCTGGTGAAAAATATTATCCTTACCCTCCACACCCGGATCCTGGGTGATGGAATAAGTAGGAGCTATATTTAAACCTATTTTTAATTTTTTGGTGGCATGTACTTCCACATTAGCCCTGGCCGAATAAGCTTTATACCCCAGTCCCTTTACAAAACCATCCTGGTTGGCATAATTTCCCGAGATAAAATAGTTCACAAACTCATTACCGCCGCTGGCGCTTAGCGCCTGGTTTTGCATAACACCATTTTGCTCTATGGCTTTCTCCCAGTTAACATATTGTAACCCAGGATGACCTGGCATAGCCCACCTCGGATCAAGCATATAAGCCGAACTGAAGGCCCCTCCGTTTAGCGACTGGCGTTTAGCATTGTCATCACTGGCTGTTGCACCCTGGGTGCCAAATTTAAGCACATAAGCCGCGTTGATCATTTCAGTAGCGCGGTCTATCCATTGGTCGCCATTAAGCATAGGCAAATATTTGCTGGCCGCATTATATCCGTAATAACCGTTATAAGTAATTTTAGCCTTGCCCGATTTGCCCTTTTTGGTTGTAATTAAAACAACCCCATTTGATGCTCTTGATCCGTAAATGGCAGCAGCAGCGGCATCTTTTAAAACCTGGATATCTTCAATATCATTTGGATTAATATTATCCAGCGGGTTGCCTGTTCCAAAGCTGCCACCGCTACCTATTGGTGATACCGACAGCGGAAAGCCGTCTATTACATACAATGGTTCGTTGCCGGCACTTATAGAACCGCTGCCACGTACATTAACGCTAAAAGCCTTGCCCGGTACACCTGTAGTTTGTTTTACACTAACGCCGGCCATTTGGCCTACAAGCGCCTGGTCAACACGGGTTATGGCACGCTCATCCAGGTTATCTGCCTTAAAGGTAGCCACCGCACCGGTAACATTCGCCCGTTTTTGGGCCCCGTAACCAATTACCACAACTTCATTTAACTGCGATTCGGTTTCGGTTAAACTTATATTAATGATGTTGTTTGTGCCTACGGTAACTTCCTTTGTTTCAAATCCAACCGATTTAAACACTAACACTTGTCCGGCGGCAGCTTTTATAGCGTACTTGCCATCCACATCTGCAGTTGTGCCTGCTTTTGTGCCTTTTAGCTGCACAGAAGCTGCAGGAACGGGAAGATGTTTACTATCCGTAACCGTACCCGTGATACTGAGTTGTTGTGCAAAAGCACTATAGATGCCTGTCGCATTAAAAAAAAGCAACAGCAACAGCACTTTACAAGAATGAATAAAGATTCTTTTCATAAAATTAATTTTAGGGGTTTAACTGTTTGGTCAGTTAGGTTATAATGTAAAACGAACATAAAAGTTAATTCCAACAGCACCATCCTGTAGCATCCTGCTTACGGAGTATGGGGGCACAAAAAAAGGCGGTCAAAACAACCGCCTTTTTCCATAAAAAAAACTTTATTAACTATTTAATAGGTAAATATTTAACCGGCCTAAGGGTAACCGGCCCAACCAAACCAGATGGCTCAGGCTGCCAGTTTATTGCGGTAAAAAGGCCATCCGGACCTTTGGATCCGGGGCTATGTGACTGAAAATTAGTATTATAGAAGATCCTGTAGGGGATGTTCTTTTTATCCATATCTATAATGCGGTTCACCATCAGGTTAGCTACTTTTACCTGTAACTGATTGACCGGCCTTAACTGTGCTGAAGGTATAGTGACCGTGTATTGCGGACCTATAAGTGTAACTAACTTTTTACCATTGAGATAAACTTCGGCACTTTCATGCACCTTACCCAGATCCAACTGCCAGGCCACCACGTTTAGGGTTGGCTTTTTAAAAGTGATTGAATAGCTGCCTGTTCCGGAGAACGCTTTAAATTCATCGCCCGCTAACGCCGTCCATGATTTAAGGTCAGCGGTTTTTATTGGTTGCGGGAGGGTTGGGCCGCCCTGGGTAAATGTAAGCGCCCATGTACCATTTATAGCTACCGGTTTACCTGCAAGCTGGTAGTATTTATAATTTGCAATATTAACTTTTGTAGGTAATGTTTGCAAAATGCAGCTTTGCCCGGGCTGTAGTTGCAGGTAAACACCGGTTTGACCTTTACCTTGTTTCCGGCTCCTTGCCAAGCCGTAATTTTTGGTCATCGGATCAAATACCACTACCGATGCTGCATTAACGGATAAGCCTACCCAGCCATCTACCGCTTTATCGCTATTATTGGCGATAAAATAGCTGTTGCCATTTTTGTAGGTTCTGCGTACAAATTGAAGGCCATCATCGGTCATACGCTCCCTGTTTATTCCAGCGGCATCCAGCAAGGGCATTATTTCATCAGCAATTAAAAACCGGCCTTTGCCTATCGCCGCCGTTTTAACCCCATCGGGCCCCGGGGTAAAGTTTAACCCGGCCAGTAAATCCTTAAATGCTTTTTCCCGCTCATTTAAACGGGCATATCCGGGCACATCTGATGGCAGTTTTTTATACACCACTACTGTTGCTCCTGCCTTTGCCATATCCATTATTTTATGGAACGTTTCCAGCGGGATATACCTGCAATCGGGCAGCAAAATGGTTTTGTAACTGATTCCACCGGTGGCTATGCAGGCGCTTGTGGCTTGCAAGGTCATTATCTGTTTATCTGATATAAAATCAAAAGTGTAGCCCTTTTTTAGCATCTCCTGGGTTGAGTTTTCAAAACCGGTGCCGCTAAAATCGGGTTTCATGGCATCATAATGCTTAAGTAAACCTTTTTCGCCTGGTTCCGAAAAACTATCGAACAAAGGATAATAAACCAGCACATCATTATCCGGCTTGCCCTGTTGCAGAAATGACTGGCAATTGGTTATATACTCATTAAGAGTTGAAAAATCGTTCCAGAATGGATTGGTTTGGTTAAAATGTACTTCGGCATAAAACAACCAACCCGGCCAGGGCGCATCCTTTGGCGAATAGCTGATACCATGATAAAAAATATGGTTAACACCGCCTACAAAATATTTATCAATAGCCTGTTTAACATCGCCTAATGACGTCAAAAAGTGATCGTTTAGCCAGGTTGCCGACTCGGACGAAGCCAGCGGCTTACCGGTAACGTGTGCCGCCGAGGTAGCAAACTTGAATCGCAAAATATCATTTCCCTCGGTTTCAGGAATGTCAATAGCCGCGTACAGATCCAGTATATTGGATGGCGAACCGTGCGATTGATTACGGATTAAAGCGCCTTTTGATTTACCCCACTCATGCCAGGGTTTGGTAAAATTGTCAAGCAACAGGTCGGATATAGTTTGGCGGTAATCGCACAATATCCTGTTATTGTTTTCTTTGTCATCGTTACCAAACAGGGCCGGTAAATGATCCCGAAGATCGTAGCCCCGGCGCTTAATAAACTCATCAAAAAACTGTGGGGTAAAATTTGATTGCCCGCGGGCGTCATCTACTTCGTACGAGTCGTTAAAAAACGCGCGGATAGCACTTACATCCTGGCCTTTGAATGCCTGGTTAAACCTATCCAGGTAATGATCCAGTGCTGGTTTCGAAAAATGGTCAATCACATAGCCTTCACCACCAGGGGCTGCCCGCTCCACCATTTTACCATGCCATCCCATAAAAAGCGCATATAGCTTCCAGTTACCGGCAGGTGCGGTCCAGTTCAGTTTGCCATCGGCCTCAACTTTATTGGTCAGGTTCAGGCCCTGTCCTTTGCCATCGTAGGCCATTAAAACAGTGAGTGGTATACGTTTTTCAAACCGCACCTGGTCAAGTGCTATCAATTGCAGGTTTTTATTACTGCTGATGGGTTCAACCAGGTCGGTGATCTTTGGCGCCTGGCCGTCTGCCCGTACCAGGGGTTGTTGTACAAACACAACAGGTTCACTTAATTTATCCCCACCCTTCAGGTCATAATTTTTCCAGAAGAGTTCCTTGCTCGCATCCTGATCAGTTACCCAGGGACCACCGAACGGCCAGCCTGTGGCATTGGCCAGGTCAATACCCATATCCAACCGCTTAGCCTCCTGTAGTGTATATTTGAGCATATCAACCCATTGTGGCGACAAATAGGGTATAAACTCGCTTTCGTGCCCTTTTACACCGTAAATGGGTGTTATTTCCATTCCGCCTAAGCCGACGTCATGGTAGCTTTGCATATTCCAGGCCAGGTCCTTTTTGTTTACGGCGCTGCCCTCCCACCACCAGCGGGCCCAGGGTTTGGTTTGCCTGGTAATAACAGGCCAGGTTACCTGGGCGGTTACAGCCTCAGCACTTATTAAAAGCACTAAAGCGGCGGCTATTTTGAAGTTTTTGTTGAATACCGACATGTAGATTTTTTTATTTGTATTTGGCAATTTCGACCGCGTAAACGCCTTCATGACCTTCAAAATTGGCTCTGAAGATAACCCATTTTTCATCGGGCGAAAAATGCACATTAGGTTCAAGGTGATAGTTGTGATTTTTCATATTAACCAGTTTCTCGGATTTAAAATGATCCCCATCGGGTTTAAAAAGGTAGATCCACATGCCATCGGGCGCTTTTGCTACCTGCCCGGCATTACCGCCATCGCCAGCAAATGTTTGCTCATCCCTGGTAACATTGAAATGGATTGACCATTCGTTGCGGTCCATCTGGTAAACGCGATCTTCCTTACCTGTTTTCATGTTGATGCCTGCCAGAAAAAATGTTTGTCCTTTAGGTTTCTGCAGATCAAACCACTCGGTATTACCAAGCGGCGAAAAAAACTCGTGGCCGGCAATTTCATTTACCATGGTACGCTTATGCAATAGTTTATTCTGGCCGGTTTTTATATTGATATTCCACATCCTGTCTACCTTTTCCCATGGCCCTTCATGACAGTACGACAAATTATAGGGATCCGTGGGCGAGAAAAGCAGGTGATTAGTCCATTCGTTCTCCTGGTGTATTTGTTTTAATAATTTGTGTTTAACATCAAGCACATATAGGGTATGCTGAATATGCGCATCATAGATCCGGTTAAAAAAATCGTGCTTTTCGGGATATCTGGCCAGTATCTGGCGTTCCTGCTCACCGGTAGCTTTAACACAGGCCATGAAAGTTCCATCGGCATTTACGGTACCTACCCTGCCTTTAAAGTCGGGGGCAAAAGCGTAAATAAACCTGGTTTTATGGGTATTTACATTTACAGCAAATATACTGTCGCCGCTTTGGTAAAATGCCTCACGGATTTTAGCGCAAACCATTTCTCCCGATACCTTTTGGCGGCTGGTTAACTGTTCGGTCTTTAGGGTTTTCAGATTAACAGTGAACAGTTGCGAACCCTTATCCGTTTTACCGTAAAACACCATCAAATCACCCTCGCCCTTTTCCTGGGGAACAAAAGGATTGTTGTTAAAATAAAAACTCCCGTTATCATTTTCACGGTTTACCAGCCGAACAACCTTATGCCCGGTTTCTTTATCAATCCACCGGGCCGGCATGGGTTTTATGCCTCCTGTTTCTAATAAATCCTGGGCTTTTACGGTAAAAAAGCTTATACTTAAAAGGGCGAAAGTCATCAAAGCCAGTTTTTTGCTTATCATCATTATTAAGATTTTTAATTAATTTCCGTCGGGTTTTATAGTGCTGTTTTTAGGGCTGACGGGCAGGCTGAAAGTAACGGCAGGGTCAGGATGCGATGGATCATAAGGTGGTGCATCAATAATATACTTCTCAATACCCAGGTGGTTGCTCCGGATCCCCTCAATAATACATTTGGCAATTTCGTAAGCTCCGTAACTGTTAAAGTGGGTATTATCGGCCAGGTCTTTAGGCTGGTTGGGGAACGAGTTGGCAGGATACCACACAAAAGCCTTTTTAGAACCTTCATTACCAAGGGCCTCGTAAAATTTAGCCGTCATCGTGTTAATATCTATCAGCGGTACATTTTGCTCTTTGGCAATTTTTCTTGCAGCGTCCGGGTAATCGCCCAGCGTATTCACCACTTTACCGCTATCATTAAAAGCGCGGCGGCTGGTGGAAGTCACAATAACCGGGATGGCATTTTTATCGCGTATTTTACTGATGAACAGCTTAAAGCGATCTGTATATGATTTATAGGCCCCATCTTCGGGACCTTTTTCTTTCTGATCATTATGCCCAAACTCGATAAAAAGATAATCACCCGGCTTAATGATACTTAATATTTTATCCAAACGGTGGCTATTTAAAAAGCTGCCCAGGGAAAGGCCAGATTCGGCATGATCGGCAATGGCTATTCCCGGTTTAAAAAAACGGGTGATCATTTGCCCCCATGAGCACCAGGGCTCATCATCCTGGTCAACCACGGTAGAGTTTCCTGCCAGGTAAACGGTTACCTGGTTATCCACCTTTTCTATTTCAAGCGCATCAATACATGCTTGGGTGTCATTAAATTCCAGGCTGAGCTTATCATCCCAGTCATATTTTCCAAATTCGCGGGGTTTAAGGGATACCTTACCGCCTGTGCCGATATCCCGCTTACGTATATTTACAACAAAGCTTACTTTTTTTATAGTGCCTTTACCGGTTTTAACTTTCTCCAGCATCAGCCTGCGCGATTCTGCACGCACGGTTATATTACTGTTGCCCTTAATGTCGCCCAATACCAGTGTTACTTTATAATTGCCTTCGGGCACATTTACCGAAAAATAGAAAGGTTTATCGCTGGTGACGTAATCACCGGTAAGTAATTTCCGGGGATCGCGCACCACTGTTGTTACTTTTGAGTCAAAATCAAACCCATAGCCTTTATTGTTATCAAACTTATCATCCGGGCCTACCTTTTGATACCCTTTGGCTGCCTTGCCGCTTCCAAAATCAAATTTAAAACTGATTTTAGATGCCTGTGCCAAAAGGGTTGCAGGTAAGGCAAGCCACAATAAAAAACAAAAACAGGGCAATAAGATCTTGTACCGCAATTTGATCATGATGAATACTAATTTACCTGGTTATCTGGCTGCCCAAAATTGGGGCATGGTTTATAATAGATAAAGTTATACCATGTTTATTCAGGCAGCATCCTGCACTATCCTGAATGAAGACCTTCTTAGTGTAACAAATTCATCACCATAAAGAGTTATATGTGCCGAACATATAATGAAGCACATATCCACGCGTCATTGCGAGTAACCACCAGGGTAATCCCTGGAAAAAATGGGTATGACGTGCTGGCTTTAGGGGCTCACAACAGCCATGTCATTGCGAGCGCAGCGTGGCAATCGCGAACTGTGCAGGTCCGCTCTGTGTAGCATGCGATTGCTTCGTACCTCGCAATGACATAGATTATATTAAAAAATGGCACTGATAATCAGCAGTTTGCAAACACGTCATTATAAGGCACGAAGCAATCCCCACCTTACAGGGTAGCTTATCTTCGTACCTTATAATGCCGTGCTTGTAAGTTGTTGATTTTCAATGCATATTTTTTTTACACGCAAACCTCTTACCCCGTCATTGCGAGGTACGAAGCAATCCCCAACTTACAGAGTAACTGTGCAAATCCGATCTGTATTTTGGGGATTGCTTCGTCGTACCTCCTCGCAATGACGATCACGAGGAGGTTGTGGTACCCATACATGTCATTACTGTTTTTTCCAGGGATTACCCTGGTGGATACTCATAATGACGTGCTGTTTTTTAGACAGTCTCTTAAAATCTTTTAATATTTATGGCAAATAAAAAACCTCTTTTAGCGGGATGCTTACCGGTGAGTTATCGGGATTGCTTTCCATAATATCGCCCATATAGGCCCACCATTTTTGCATAACGGCGTTTGCTGGCAAAGTATCCAGCAAGGCCTTGTCGCTTACTTTCAAAACACCGATCAGGCTGTTGGTTTCCTCATCCAGGAAGATGGCATAATCGCTTATTCCCGTATCTTTTAACAGTGCTGATAATTCGGGCCATATTTCATCATGGCGTTTTTTGTACTCCTGTTCAAAGCCGGGAAAAAGCTTCATTTTAAATGCTACGCGATCCATAGGTAAATGTTAAAAGGTTAAATACGGCAATTGGTTATTGATATACGATTCGTCCAAAAATTGCTTATATATTTAAACCAACCTGTATGTTTTGCCAAAGTAACATTTCTTTTCTCAGTTAACAATCCTGTGACATCATGATTAACTGGCAAAAAGCTTTAACTTTAGCTCGCTTAAACTTGCTTTTAAGTTTATAGCCAGGCATAGGATTTAAAGATGAGGTATGAAATCTTCGCGATTATTAGAATACATATATATTGACTATTATTCATCCACACCCAAATATATACAATTAGCCAACTCGATTATTAAAAGTGTACGTGAAGGGAAATTGGTTATTAATGAAACACTCCCCTCAATTAACGAGTTGAACCTCAATTTTGAAATATCGCGGGATACTGCCGAAAAAGCCTATAAACACTTAAAATCCATTGGTTTGCTTGGTTCTGTACCGGGTAAGGGATATTATATTAAAAACACGGAGGCCGGCCAGCAATTTAAAGTGTTTTTAATATTTAATAAGCTAAGCACCCATAAAAAGTTGGTATACGACGCCATTGTTAATGGCCTTGGGCATGAGGCTGCTATCGACTTTTATATATATAACAACGACTTTGAATTTTTTAAAAAATTACTCCAGAATAATAACAACGATTATACGCACTACGTAATTTTACCGCATTTTATGGATGGCGGCGAAAATGTGCACGATATAATTAACACATTACCTAAAGACAAACTGATAATACTGGACAAACTTGTACCCGGTGTAAAAGGCGACTTTGCAGCTGTATATGAAAATTTTGAAAAAGATATTTTTCACGCCCTGGAGCAGGCCCTGCCTCAGCTAATTAAGTACCATACTTTAAAGATCATATTTCCCGAATACACCTATTTCCCCGGTGAGATATTGAAAGGCTTCTTTAGTTTTTGTATTCAGTATGCCTTTACCTACAAAGTTGTTCATGATATACACAAAGAACCTATAAACGAAGGCGAGGTTTTTATCAACCTGATGGAAAATGACCTGGTTGTTTTGATTGAACGGATCCTGTCGACAAAATTGCAGATAGGTAAAGATGTGGGTGTAATATCCTATAACGAAACCCCGCTTAAAAAAATCATACTAAACGGTTTAACCACCATATCAACAGATTTTGAAAAAATGGGAGAAATGACTGCTGCAATTATTAAAAACGGTACAACTGCCCGCTACGAAGTACCTTTTTATTTAACTTTAAGGTCGTCTTTGTAGGCTGCTAAATGAAGGCGCTCCCGGTTATTAAACCAACATTTTTTATAAAAGATCTTCTGTTCATTTTCAATTTTTGTTAAATCCCCGCACTTGTATTTTTAACCGGTGCGGGGATTTTGATTTTAGTTTTGCAGGATTGTAAAACCGGTACCGGCTTCAATAGTGCTTAAAGATGATGTGAGCGTTAAGGGGATGCTTGCTACCGTACGCCCGGTTGTCCAGCGGCCGGTAATTGCATCATAAACACCGCCAAGCCGGGCGAAATTACCATCGGTTGGCAGGGTCAGTTTCGAGGTATTGGTACCGCCGCCGTAAAATCCCTGGGCTTCGCGGCTTACCGGGTTTATGGTGCTATAGTAGTCGGTATTGGTGATACGGTAACCAATCTCGGGCGGCCCAACCGCATAAACTGCTCCGTTACCACCATACATGATCACATCAACGGGCACGGTTGTGGCATCAACCGTTACCCCCTGGAATATGGCTATACCTGCCACGTTACCGCTATTGGCCAATAAGTTTGAGGTAGCGCTGCCAAAGCCGGCGCCAGGATCGGTTGAATATTGTGTGCTGCTGATCCAATTGGCGGCGCTGATATCGGTACTGCCAGCACCCCAGATGTTTTTATTGCCCCCTACATAAAAAAACTGCCCTTTGCTTACCTTGCCCGCTGTAAGGTTAAATTTATAGCTACGCGCCTGGCCGTTTGCCCAGCCATTAACCGGTGCTGGATTAGTGCCGGCGTTATTGCAGGTAACCACAGCAAAATTGGTCACCGAAAAATCAATATCCCTGGTAGCCATTAGCTGGATATACTCGTAATTGGCATCACTGCCGCTTGGATTGGTAAGGTACCCGGTTATAATTACAGGCGATGGCCTGGTAGCAGCAAGGGTAAATATGTCGTCCTTGGTTCGGGGCCACAACTGCACGGTAGTATCTGCCGCGGTAGACGAAATAAAGGGGATACCCGTGAAATTTGCACTGAAAGGCAGCTCCTGCCCGGCGTATATTGCTGCAGCCTGGGTATGCAGGGTCATCTTACCAAAACCGTCATTAATAATTTTGTCACCTGATAGGGTCTCTCCTTGTAGAGGTTCGGGTTGGGTAATAGCCTTGCTAATGGTCACCAACGTATGCTCGTAAACATCCGGCGACGCCAGTATTTTGCCCGATGGCACAGCCTGCAACCATATGACATGATTGGCCGATACTTTACTTACCGACGACTCCTGCAGCCCGGTAACGCGCATGCTGCCGTTCACTTTGGTTAAGGTAGCCCCCGCAAGCTGCACCACTACCGAATCGCCGGGAACGTAGTTGGCCGCAGAAGCGCCAATGGCCAGCGAAATACCCCGTATGGCGTTGCGCCTGTTGTTTTCAATCACTAAAATACCCGCGGGAACATTGCCCGATGCTGCATCGGAAATAACCACGCCTGTAACTTCTTTTGCACCGCTTAGTTTTTCGGCAGTTAATGTTACATCTGTACCTTTGTACAGCCCCTTCAAATCCACAATAGCAATTATTGGGCTAAGTGTGCCTTCTGCATAATTGTTTTTTTTACATGCGGTAAAACCAACTGCTGCGGTTATGAGCAGGAATAAATATATCTTTTTCATTTTATGGAGATCTGGATTATCATTTAATTATTATGGTTTCTGCCACCAAACCTGTGTGCTGATCTCGTCGGCACCCTGGCCGGCAACCGCCGCTTTGTAATTATCCGGGTTGGCCGATTGCACGTAAACAGGATAGGTTAAACGCGCAGGCATAATACCATTGTTAACCAGCCCGTTGCCTTTAGGTAATACGGGGTGGCCGGTACGGCGGTATTCAAACCATTGCTCGAAGTCGGTATAAAACATCGAATAATATTTTTGCAGATGGATCATCTCCATTTTATTGTCCAGCGTCGCGGTATCGTCCCAGGCCATATCCGCGCCGGTTAAATAAGTATCTATAGGTGTGGTAAAAGTTGGCACCCAAAAGGTAATGCCCGATAGGACCCCGTTATTGTAATAGGTTTTCGCATTGCCGGCAATCCAGCCTTTGGCCGATGCTTCTGCCAGGATAAACTGCAGTTCGGAATAGTTCATGATGTTGCCCATCAATGGCTCGCTCATCAGCGTTGTTGCCGACGTGGTAGACAGGAAGTATGACCGGTTAGGCACACCCTGCCCCGGCGCGTACCCGCTTGGAATGCCCACATAACTTCCCTGGTAGGTAGCAATTGACCAGCGATTAGGATTAGTAAGCAGCCTCGGATCGGCCCACCGGTTCAGGTTATTGATAAAAAATTCGGCAATACCTAAAGCACGCCAATCCTGCTCCCGTACCCCTCCTATAAATGGCGAGGTTATGGCCCCTACACCCGTCCAGCGCAATACAGCTGCATCATCATTGCTTGCCATAATGGGATAGGCCGAGGGGTTTGTATCTACCATTTCTTTGATTTTGGCAATACAGGCGGCAGAAACATCCGCCTTGCCCGAAAGCCTTAATAATAAGCGCAGGTACAGGCTGTTACCAAATTGCCGCCATTTTAAGGCATTGCCTTTATAAACCGGGTCGCTGCCGCCTAAAATGTTCGCAGCCCCGTTCAGCAAGGTATCGGCTGCTTCCAGCTTTTTAAAAATATCCAGGTAAATATCTTTTTGCTTATCAAACTTTGGGGTAAAATTACCCTCCTTACCCTTGTTGGAGTCAAAATAAGGCACATCGCCATAGGTATCTGTCAGCAGGGAATATAGCCATGACTGGCAGATGAGCGAGATACCCATATAGGTTTTGTTATAGGTAAGCGGCTGGCTGGCCACGGTATAAATGTCCTTAAAATTGGTTAACTGGGTATACCAGCCATTCCAGGTATTATCGGCCCAGGTGCGTTTAATATCATACCTGAAAACCTTGCCCTCGCCATCTCCGGGGTCTACAGTAACCTGCATCAGCTCGTTGTTGAAGTTGCGGCTGCGCAGCATATTCATGCTTACCGTATTAACCAGTGCCGGCGCTAATAATTGCTGCGGCAGGGCGTTCGGTGTTCCATTCGGGTCAGTATTCAGGTCAACAAATCCTTTTTTACAGGCTGATAGTATCAGCGTGCATAACAGCAGTATTGATACCGTCTTTAAACTCTTTTTCATTTCATCAATTATTAAATACCAATAACTATGTTAAAACCAAATGTGCGGGTAGAGGGAAACTGGGCAACCTCGAAACCCTGCACAATATCACTGTCACTCAGCGTACCAAATTCGGGGTCGAAAATTGGCCATTTGGTCCAGATGTAGAGGTCGCGGCCGTAAACACCTACCGTGGCGCGCTGCAGGCCAAGCCGTTTGGTGGTACGCGAACCCAGTGTAAAATCGAGCCTGGCCTCGCGGAATTTGATAAAGTTGGTGGAGAATGTGTTACCCTCGGCGTTATCAATACCATAATGAGAGCGGTAATAGCCGTCAACATCAGAGGCGATAACATCATTGGGACGATAGGTGCCGTCGGCATTCTGGATAACCCCTTTACCGATGATACCATTGTACCTGCCCGGAAGCGTGTTGGTTGTTTTGCCCTGCTCGGCCAGTTTGTAGTTGGATAATGAGTAAGAAACACCGCCAACCTGCGCATCAAATAACAGGTGTAAACCAAACTGGTGGTACTTAAAATCGTGCCCCAGGCTGGTTTTCCATTTTGGCATGGTGTTGCCCAGGTAAACCAGTTCATTAGATAATTTTGCGAAGCCTGTTTTTGGGTCATAAACAATCTGTCCGTCAGGCGCCCGTAAATATCCCCTGCCATACATATCGCCCATGCTGCCGCCAACCCTGGCTACAATCTGCCCGCCGCCGGTTGGTCCGGTGCGAAGTACCACCGAGCTATCTGCCAGTTCCTTTATGGTGTTTTTATTGGCCGTAAAGGTCGCGTTAACAGTCCAGCTGAACCCGCCTGGTTTACGTACCGGCGCGCCGTTTAACGATAGCTCCAAACCTTTATTGTTTACATTGCCCACGTTAATAACCGCCTTGCTGTATCCAGAGGACTGGTCTATTGTCCGTTTTAGGATCTGATTTTTGGTACTGCCGGTATAAACGGCGAGGTCAAACCCTAAACGGCTTTTAAAAAAGCGCATTTCGGCGCCAAGTTCCAGCGTTGTTGTCCGTAATGGTTTCAGTTCGGGGTTAGAAAGGGTGCCCGGATTTTGTAAACCGCCGGCATAATTACTGCCTGCCGTAACATAATTAAAGGTAGTTTGATACGGAGTTGTTGTACCGCTGCCCACACCCGCAAGCGATGCCCTCAGTTTGGCATAATCAATACCCTGTGGCAGTTTAAATGCCTCCGAGGCTATAAAACTTAAACTCGCTGATGGATAAAAGAAACCAACCTGATCCGTCCGGTTTGCGGTGGCCAGTGTACTTACCCAATCCTGCCGCGCGGTAAGGTCAAGGTACAAATAGTCTTTAAAGCTGGTAGATATCAAGCCGTAAAAACTGTTGATTGCATATTTTGATTTAAACGGTGCTGTAACCAATGCACCCGCATTGTTTGACATCGAATAAACGCCGGGATATACCAGGGAATCTGCACGAACCTCGTCCCTGTTGTAATTATTGCGGAGCATGCTACCGCCGCCGGTTGCCGTAATAGTAAGGTCCCGGCTTATCTTTTTGTTATACTTCAACAGGAAATCGCCGCCCGCTTCTTCCGAGTAAATGTTTTGGGTACGGTATGATCCTTTAGGGTATTTGGTACCAGCGTCATAGGGGCGCTGCTGCGCACGTTGCTCGTAACCCATATCCAGCGTCGCCCTCACCTGCAGGCTTAGCTCTTTGGTAATGCTGTATTCTGCCTGGATGTTGCCGGTAACCGAGTTGCGGTTTGATTTATTGATAAACTCGTACGATATAGCATAAGGATTTTCGGGGAACGAGCTGAACGGATAATATATGGCTTTGTCTACCTGCCCGATTTTCCAGTAATTCTTCAGCCAGTTCAAATCTGCGCTGGGCTGCCAAAAAATATACCAGTACATTAATGACTGGTTGCCATAGCCCGCGCCCGGTAAATTATCGCTGTTTTTATTGTTGTAATTTACTTTGGAGCTGATGGTTAGTTTATCATTTATCTTTGAATTAACAGATAATGCTATGCTGTTGCGGGTGTAGCCGGTATTGGGGGTGATCCAGTGATTGGTTACATTGGTTGCCGAAAAACGGGCACTTGTTTTATCTGTGCCACCATCCACGCTGATGGAATTGGTAAAGGTTTGGCCTACATCAAAAAAATTGCGGCTTTGATTTTTGTAGGGAACCCAGGGCGTTCTTACCGTTGATTGCTTTTGGGTTACGGGATCAAGCTGGTAAAACTCCTGCCCGTCAAATTTAGGGCCGTAAGCCGAACTGGTTGCACTGGTACTGGCGCCATCCGGCCCGGCACCGAAAGAATAATACCGCGACCCGGCAGTACCCTGGCCATATTCATACTGCATATCCGGCCAGCGGTTCACACGCTCGATAGATGCATTGGAATTAAAGGTGATACCCAGGCCATTCCGTTTTGTACCGGATTTTGTGGTTATGATAATAGCACCATTTGCACCACGCTGGCCATACAATGCCGCTGCACCGGGGCCTTTCAATACGGTTACATTCTCAATATCTTCGGGGTTAAGGTCGTTTACATTGCTGCCGTAATCTGCCGGCATATTATCGCTGCTGGTGCCGTAAGCAGATTCGCCCGAATTGGATGTCCGCCTCCCGCTGCCCTGGTTAATAACCACACCGTCAACCACAATCAGCGCTTCATTATCTCCGGTAAGGTTATTTTCTCCCCGTAAAATAATTTTGTTTGATCCCGCAGGCCCACTGTTTGAACGGATGAGGTTTAAACCCGCTACCTTGCCCGATAAGGCATCTGTCCAGTTGCCGGATAACGCGCTGGTAAGCTGTTCGCCTTTTACAACGGTTGCCGCATATCCCAAAGCCTTTTCGTCGCGCTTAATACCCAGCGCCGTTACAACAACTTCATTGAGGCTGTTGGATGCGGGTTTAAGTGAAATGTTTAAGTTAGTAACGCTATTGGCGTTAACCAAAACGTTAGCTGTTTTTTGAGTTTGATAAGAAAGAAAACTTACCTCAACGGTATACGTACCTTCGGCAACGTTCAGTGTAAAGGAACCATCGCCAAGGGAAGCTGCGCTGATACCTGCAACCGGAATTTTGACTGAAGCACCCGGAAGCGGCTCGCCTTTTTCGTCAAATATTTTACCTGTTATTTTGCCTTTATCCTTTGCTTTCGCAATAATCAGGATGCTTCTGTCTCCGGCCTGTTTAAAGGTACAGGCAGTGCCTTTTAACAGCAAAGTAATGGTTTCTTCTAATGAACGTTCGGCCTTGCTGATTTTTACAATGCGCTTGTCGTCCAATAAGTTGTTATTATAACTGATAGAAATATCGCTTAGCTTTTCTACCTGTTGAAAAGCATCCTTAAGTGTGATGCCATCTGTGCCAAAGGAGATCTTTTTATTATTTACTGTTTGTGCCTTGACGCCGACAAAGCCAAAAGGCATATGCAACAGGAACAGCATGGTTAATAACCATAACTTTTTCATATATTTACTTAATTTATACTTGTTTAATCGTGAGTTTAAATTCTATTTTTTAGCCTGGGATTGTTACCAGCAATTCCGGGCTTACCTTACCATTATGGGGTAATACTATTTCATAATCTTTCCTCCTTTTTGATTGTTGTTTGAAATAAATACGTGCGCTCCTTTTTGGGTATAGGCCAGCCCCGATAGCGCACAAAGGTTTTCCATGGCCTGTTTTAATGAAACATTTTTGAACTTGGCTGTCAGCCTTACCTTACCAAGATCGGGTTCGGTAAATTCTATCTGCACCCCGTAATAATGTTCCATGGATGCTGCTATCTCTTTCAGGCTTGTATCGTAAAAAATAAAATCATTATTTATCCAGGAGTTTACTGCGCGGGCATCGGTTGTATTAAATGTATACAGCCCGCTTACCGTGTTAATACTAATCTGTTCATTCGGAAGCAGGTATTTTACCACTTGTGATTTTCCGCGCACATCGGCCATTACGCCTACTTTGCCGGTTTTTACCGTAACCGCCACCTTATTTTCGGCAGCATAAGCCTTTACATTAAATGAGGTGCCCAAAACTACCGTAGTGATCTGCCCGCTTTTTACCGTAAACGGTTTTGCCTGGTGTACCACATCAAAAAAAGCTTCACCGTCCAGGTAAACAGCCCGTGTTTTACCTGTGAAGTTTTTGGCGTACTTCAATTTGCTTCCCCCGCCAAGGTATACGGTTGAACTATCGGGCAACAAAAACTTAGTGTGTTTGCCATCGGCGTTGCTGATCACTTCGTATTCGGCAGTTAAAGCCGGCTTATTGTTCAGGTTCTTATAAATTAGCCAGCCCGATGTACAAACCAGGAAGCAAGCTGCTGCATAGACCAGCCACCTGCGCTTTTGAACAGGTACCGGCTCCAGGCTTTCCTGCGGACTAATGTGGGCATTAATTTTTGCCCACATTTTTCCAGGGTGCTCTGTTTGCTTAAAGTATGATTTGGATGCTTCAAGGATCTGTATGGTTTCGCTGA
This sequence comes from Mucilaginibacter sp. P5_A4, assembly GCF_056400605.1. NCBI lineage: Bacteria > Pseudomonadati > Bacteroidota > Sphingobacteriia > Sphingobacteriales > Sphingobacteriaceae > Mucilaginibacter > Mucilaginibacter sp. P5_A4. Next base: position 97,674 of record NZ_JBFUKX010000012.1, read on the forward strand.
ACTGCGCCAGGTTATCCGGGCTTATTTCAATCCATTCCTGTAATTGCGTCAAACCATCATCGCTGATGGTTTTTTCAAAATAATCAATTATTAACTGGTAACTTTTATCTTCCATTATCTGTCTCTGATATCAAAGACAGATTTATTGCCCGGCTTACGTAGCCATATTGGTTAACATTATATTAAGAAATCATTAACTCCCGGAAGCGGAATTGTGGTAGCCTTTTAAAAGCAGGCGAAGTTTTTTGATAGATTGATATAAGGTGGTTTCTACAGTACGCACCGAAATACCAAGGATGCGTGAAATTTCCTGTTTATCCAGGTTATCAATACGGCTCATTAGCAATACCTGCCGCTGGCTGGCTGGCAGGGTATCTATTACTGTCAGTATCCCGTTATAGGATTCACGGCCCGAAAGGATCTTAAATGGCGTATCCCTGTCATGGATAACATCCTGCCCCATCTCTAAATCTTCCATAAAATCAACCGGGGCTTTCTTTTTTTGAATATGGTTGAGTGACAGGTTTTTTGCCGATGCAAAAAGGTAGCTTTTTACATTCAGAATTAAAGCATCATGGCGGTTATCCCAGAGCTTCATAAAAAGGTTGGCGATAATTTCTTCGGCTACCGTATAATCCCTGGTGTATACAGTACAAAACTGACACAGGGATTTGTAATGACGGGAAAAAAGAATTTCAAGGGCCAAATGGTCATTTTGTTTCAAAAGACTCATTAACGCTTCATCGGTAAGTGCAGGATACATGCCAAATTCAGTGTTTTGGCCAAAGGTAAAGATGTGATGTTAGCGTAATGTTAAATAAATCATTGAAACAGATATGTTGCAAGCATTCGACGAAATTTGTAGAAATATTGACGTTTTCTTCGCCGATTCATTCTTAGGGTACCCGGTTAAACAAAAAGAGCAGTCGTTTAGACTGCTTTTAAAATTGGGTGTCGGTTATTGTACAAATCCCGAACCTGTTTATAACTGGTCTACGGAAAATTGCATGTTGTTAAACTATCCGATTCTCCCTCCTGCTACGCGTTATCAGATAGTATTAATATGCTTTGCTGGTTATTATTGATAAAGACTTATTGCATCATCCTTATTAAGATCAATAATCCACTTTTCAATGTAAGCAAGCAGGTCATCTTTATCAGGATTTGAATTGTTTTCTCCATGTGAGCCAAAAACAATTAATCCCAAAGCAATGCAATACCTGATGTCAAGCTGCAATATTAAACCGATGGTAAAGCCGGCAATGAAATTGTCTCTTGCATCCTTTGCAATCTCAATGTTATAATCTACTATCTTTCGTGTCAATACGAATTGTTGATCTTCGGAATATACCAGGGCGTCATTTACAGAATAAATTAACAACTGGTCCACTGTCATCGTTTTAAATATGGAAAAGTATTTCCTTTTTAAATCGCTTACTGCAAAAGCGTTCAATGTATAGTCTGGACGTTCGCCATTCAGAACCATCCATAATTTAACAGCCTCACTTTCGTCCAGGCAAAATGTCACCCGACCATGTTTTGAAAATTCACTTATAATGTCGAGAATCTCATCTACCTGGAAGAATAACTTTTTAGCAGGATCTCCGAGATAAAAAATAAAATCTAAATCATTTTTCTGTAAAGGCCGAATAACATCTGAAAGCAAACCGTCCCATAAGTCCGAGGAGTTTGCCACATTTATCCAGTCGTCAAAAGCGATCGTGCGACAAGCCTGAAACAGTTCTGAAAGATCAGCAATTAGTTTTTCGCTTTTAATTTCAGCCCATCTGTTGCTTTTGTTACCGCCCTCTCCAACATCAAAGGCGCATTTGGAAAGTGCATCTTCAGCGTACGGAGAACTTAAAGTTACACTACGGACACCTAAATTGGTTAAAAATTCGGGGAGTTTAGCCTCTTTAATTCCAAATGCCTTTTTAAGGGTTCCCGGCTCAGGTGTGCTGCTATCATATGTCCGGCTCAGGTAAATATTTTGAGAATCATTAAAGTTCCTGATAGATTCGACCAGATCCGTTAATATGGGAAGCGCATTTTTGATTTCGATATTATAAACTTGCATGGCTCAATTTTTTGTGCATAATAATGGGGTTGAATATTTGCCGGGCAGTTAAAATAAGTTTATCGGGTTGCCGGCAGCAACGCGTTTTTCGCTATAGATTAATGGCATATCTTTCATGCGGATAGCATCGTCTAAAAACTCACCACCTTCATTCATATTGTGCAGAGGTTCGTTAATAGCTATAGCGTATTTATCTGATTGATCTTTCAGATTTTTACCGTGGGGATATAAAAAGAAGAGATTCATGATATTTACATTGTTAATGAATAATTTATTTTTCTTTCAGTAACAGCTGGTCCTATCACCCGGACCAGCTGGAAGACAATTTGTTGTCAAAAAACCAGAAGTTCGATCTGCTACCTGCTGACTTGCCGTGTTGTTGACCGGTTTTCGTAAGGATAATACGCCGGCGTAGGGATATCCTGGTGCACGAACTGGTGGAAAGTGCATTCCCGTTACAACCGCCCCGGCAAGCTGCCACCCGTCATCTTCGTTTCAACAGGTGGCAGATCGCTACCATCAGGCCTTTTGCAGCTGGTTGCTCCACCATTTTTCAAAGTTAATGGCTCCCAGCTCCGCCTGCCCGGCCGGCACCAATGCTGTATGGCTAATTCCTCCGCCAAAGTACGATGGTTTGCCGTCAGATAATACCTGGCGCGGATCTTTTGTATACTGCAGATACCGGGCCACTATTTCGTACAAGGCAAAGCGTTCGGGACCGGCTATTTCTGTTTCGCCATTAATAGGGGCCGCCAGAGCGTATTTAGCTACAAAGGAGGCTACATCTTCTGCAGCAATCGGCTGGAACAGAACATCGGAAAGATGTACTTCGTTTTCATTAGTAGCCTGGTTGGCGATACCTGCCAGGAACTCTAAAAACTGGGTGCTCCGGATAATAGTATAAGGCACTCCCGATTGCTTGATAAGGTCTTCCTGAGCTTTTTTTGCCCGCATGTAACCAATGTTTTGCATGATGTCGACCCCAACAATGGAAAGCGCCACATGATGTTTTACACCGGCATTAATTTCTGCGGCCAGTAAATTGCGGCCGGCAGTCTGAAAGAATTCCAGGACAGCCTTGTCTTCAAAAGACGGAGAATTTGCCAGGTCTACAACAACATCGGTATCGTTCATGGCCTCAGCCAGTCCCGCTCCTGTGATGGTGTTGATACCTGTGTCAGGAGAGGCAGCGATAACCTGGTGCCCCTGCTGGCGAAGTTTTGTTACTACTTTGGATCCGATGAGGCCAGTGCCTCCAATGACTACGATTTTCATAATGTTGTTTTTTAATGATTTGTTATCAAAAAGGCAAAGCCAATGCCAAACAACACAAATCATTGATAATCAACAATATAACAAATATAGACCACTATATTTTTCACTATATTCAGTGAAATCACTATATATCTCACTATATAAAGGGAAGAAATTAGGGAATTCTAAGAGGCTGTCTAAATTTGATTTATTAATATTTTTATACCTCTAATGAAGCACATATCCACGCGTCATTGCGGCACGAAGCAATCCCCGCCTTACAGAGAAGCTTTGCAAATCCGATCCGCATAATTTGGGATTGCTTCGTGCCTTATAATGACATGATTGTAAGCTATTGATTATCAATATGTATTTTCCACACATAAACCCGTCATTGCGAGGAACGAAGCAATCCCCGATTTACAGAGTAGCTGTGCAAATCCGCTCTGTATTTTGGGGATTGCTTCGTCGTACCTCCTCGCAATGACGATCACGAGGTGATTGTGGTACCCATACATGTCATTACTATTTCTTCCAGCTCGGCTGGTGGTTACTCGCAATGACAGCCTGTTTTTTTATTTTTAGACAGCCTCTTAAATTGAGGTTAAAATTTGCCGGATTTCTGAGATCGGCGGATGATAAGTTTCTAATTAATCCGGCTCTATATATCCCGATATAAATTGATTTTTCTTCAAAAAAGTTTATTTATAGTGAAGACAGGAATACTATATAGAAATTAACTAGCAAAGAAAAAAGAAGTAAATCACTTTGCGTCTTTGCGCGAGATAAATTCAGATATCGAACTACAGTCCGTTAGCTTGATTTTAATCAAAAGTTAATATTCAGGTTTATAATGTTGATTATCAGTCGCATAAGCGTTCCGGTCTTTGTTGATTTTTAAAAAGCTTAAGTTGTTGATAATCAGCCACAATGCGTTCCAAAGCGTTCGGGGTGTTCCACTGCGCTCAAATGGAACACTTAATAAATCAAATTTAAACAGCTTCTAAGAATTTATCAGGCAAAATAATCGCTCTTGCCAATGCCTAACTTTTTCATTTTGGAGTGTAAAGTATTTCCGGGAATTTTCAAAATTTCAGCAGCACCGCCTGCACCTGAAATTTTGCCGGCACATCGTTTCAATGCTTCAATAATATGACTACGTTCAACTTCCTCCAGCGACCGGTTTAAGAGATGCACCTCGTCTTGCTTTTCGGTATTCATATTCCTGGGAATATATACATCTTGCAATATACCGTCGGTTGTTAATAATATGCTGCGCTCCAGTAAATGCTCCAATTCCCGCACATTACCCGGCCAGGTATAGCTGCGTAATTGCTGTATTACATTTGGCGCAATTTTCCTGATCTTGCGGCCGGTACTTCTACTGTGTTTCTGTATAAAAAAATGAGCAAGCGGTTCAATGTCCTCCGGCCTGTCACGAAGAGGGGGCAGGTTGATAGGAAATACATTTAGCCGAAAATACAGATCCGGGCGAAAGCGGTTCGCCTTTACCTCTTCTTCCAGGTTGCGGTTGGTTGCTACAATCAGCCTTACATCTATCTTTATGGTTTGTTTACCTCCAATTCGTTCCAGTTCGCGCTCTTGTATTACGCGCAACAGCTTAGCTTGTGCATCAAGTGGCAGTTCGCCAACTTCATCAAGGAACAGCGTACTATTGTTTGCCAGTTCAAATTTACCTATGCGCCGGTCGATGGCCCCTGTAAAAGCCCCCCTTTCATGACCAAACAATTCGCTTTCGATAAGATTTGCCGGCAATGCAGCGCAATTAACTTTTACCATCAGTTTGTCTCCGCGCGGCGACGCATTGTGAATACCTCTTGCGATTAGTTCCTTTCCGGTGCCGGTTTCGCCAGATACCAGCACGGTGGTATTGGAATCAGCTACCAATGACATCAAGCGATACACTTTTTGCATTTGGTCGCCACTGCCAATTATTTCCGAGAAGTTGTAAATGGTTTTGATCTGCTCTTTCAGATAATCATTTTCTACTTCCAACTGCTTTTTGTAGGCCAGCAATTTTTCGTTAGCCTGTATATTGGCAACAGCAACAGATATTTGAGCACATATCCCTTTCAGTAGCAGCGGGCTCAGCCGGTTGGCCAGCAGCCAGATGGTGCCTATATTTTTATCGCCCACTCGTAACGGCAGGGCGTACATATTTTTTAGTCCGGTTGTTTGCCACAACTTTGCGTATGTATTACCAGTTTTTAATTCTTCTTCCACATTAAACACCAATCCATCCTCACTTGCAAGCACCTGCGCCGTGTAGGTTTCTTCAATGGTGACCCGGTTGGCCAGGCTTTTATCGTAATAGGTTTGGGCTTTGTCAAACAACGTACTGTCATACATAAATGGGGTCAGGTGAAAGCCGTCATCATCAATTACCCGCAGCATGGCGAGCTTTGTATGCATTGTTTTATCCAACACCCTGAAAATAGCATTCTGCAGATCCAGCTTCGTTCGTGACTGTGTAATATCATTGCTGAAATTTAGCAGAAAGGCCTGTTCTTCCTGTTTTTTATTGATTTGCTCATGAGCCAGAATATTAGCCATAGCGATGGATATTTGTGCGCAAATACCTTGCAACAGCTGAACATTGATCTCCCCGATGTCGAGGAATAAAATTCCAAGGTTTGTTTCCCCGTTACGCAACCGGATACCTACAATGTCCTTAAACCCCATCTGCTTCCAATATTGTAAATAAGCTGAGGTGATCCCGCGGTGTATTTCCCTGTCTATGTTAAATAATAAAGGAATTGAGCTATGTAATACACGATTTTGAAGTCCGTCATTGACGGGATACCGGGCTTTCTCAAGCGCACTCACTATTTTGGGATCTTGCGCCTTTTGAAGATCGTACACATAGGGGCTCATTGTCGTCTGATCTTCATTGATCCGGCGAATGACAAAGCCACCCGGTGGATTTAACTTGCCTAATGCGGTGCGGACGGCGCGGGCAAGCTCTTCCTTCGTCCTTACGGTTACGATATCGCTGCTAAAGTCAAGAAGGAATGATTTTTCTTTTTCCTTATCAAGCAGCTCCTCATTTTTAATAATATTGGATACGGCGCTCGACAACTGGGGTATAATGCCTTTAATAATGCTCCTAAATTCGTTGCTAAAACTACCTGGTTTATCTGAATAAATATGAATAAAGCCCAAGGGCTTTCCTTCTTTCATAAGCCGCGTCATTAAAATTTCTCTTACGCCTTCTTCGTAATTAACGCGGAGAAAAGCGGGGCTTTGCGGCTTGTCCATGATATCTTCCAGCAGAAAAGATACCGGTTCTTCTACCCCCAATACCGACTGGATAAAGGGCTCGTTCAGTGAAAAATGAGACTTCACCATTTCCTGGTATCTTGGATGCGATCGGATCGGAGACCCTTCATTGTCCAGCAGAAAAGGGACGTATGTTTCGTCCTTATAGTCAATCAGGGTAACAATGGTATGGGTAAAGTAGAATAACCCTTTGATCCTTTTTTTAAAAAGCACGATAAGATCATTCTTGTCCCGAACCCGGGTAATATCATTTCCCAGTTCCAACAAGATCTTTCTTTCCTGCTCAAGTCCGGCCATTGAAGGCGCCGGCAAATCTGATTCAGAAAATTTTATTTTTTTCATGATGGCAATTTATGGAAATTACAAGTAGATGTTTCCGCTTGTTGCTGTTGTCCAAATATGCGCACTGTTTTGTCACCAAACAAAAAACACACCACATTTTCATGAGAAGCATTTGGTGTGGATGATGGAGCAGAATCCGAACCGTTTTGTGGAAGAATTGATTGAAATAGGTGGTTTTTCAAATTCCTTACAACACGAGAGTAATTTATTAACTAAATCAGAAATTGATATGTTTACGCTATAAGTCCCTAAGACCTTATATAAGTAAGTCCTTGGGGTCAACAACGCCCGAATCTCACTCAATAATCATTTCCGATAAACGGATTTACTCAAGAAACAGTTCTATCATTGGTATTTCCATTAAAGGTTTTTTTGCTGGAACCTTTAATTCCAGGTCGTCGGGGTTACTCCCCGATTGTTTGCATAGCAGTTCGGAGTTATCATGCAAAAACTGCGCGTATTTCACTTTATCCTTATAACCGGGCAGCGATAAAACACTATCTGACGGATATTTGTATAAATGTACATATAGTTTTTTTGCAGCCGCATTGTAAGTGAGTTTGGTATCCGCCGGAGCTTTGAACACCTCGGGTGCCGATGTGCAACCATAAATAGCCTTATTGTTTGCATGCATCCACAGGGCTAAACTATCCATTGCTTTAGTAGCCCGATAATCAAATTCACCACGGGCTGTTGGCCCTACATTTAAAATAAGATTTCCACCATTGCTTACCGATGTAATTATTAAATCAAGCAGCTGCCGGTTTGTTTTCCAGGTATTCTCGTCCCTGAAATATCCCCATGATCCTGAGAATGTTTGACAGGTTTCCCATAACTGGTTTTTGTACTTCACTAATTCACTTGCACTTACCTGCTCCGGCGTTACAAAATCTGCTCCGTCTTTGTACTCTTCCAATCCTAAACGGTTGTTAATTAAAATACCGGGTTGCAGCTTTTTGACCAGTTTAAGTAATTCAACAGGTCCCCAATCACCTTTGCCCTTGCCATGAACTACCTTTGTTCCGTCGGAGAAATCAAACCATAATATATCTATTTTACCATAGTTGGTAAGCAGCTCAGTAACTGATTGCATAAATACTGCCTGTATTTTGCCATATCACGTTTTTTATTTAGCCTGTTGAAAGCCGTATCGCCGCCTGTTGCCGGCTTAAGGGGATGCCAGTTATCAATTGCATAGTCGGGGTTATGCCAATCAAGCAGTGAATAGTAAAATCCAACCTTTAAACCCTCGGCCCTGAAAGCGTCCACATATTCCTTTACCAGGTCTCGTTTTGCGGCGGTATTGGTGGCTTTATAATCGGTATATTTACTATCAAATAAGCAAAAACCCTCGTGCTGCTTGGTTGTTAACACGGCGTATTTCATGCCAGCGGCTTTGGCTTGCCTGGCCCAGGCTTTCGGATTAAACTGATCGGGATTAAAAGCATCACCTGCCATTTACTGTAACCATCTAGAATAGATCAAACAAACACAAAACAAATTGGATTTATTGCAAAGAAGCTTCAATTATTGAACATTTTAGACCAATTTTTAAACCTCCGGATAGGGTTATGTTAATATGTTTGTTTCAACCAATTATAGAGCTGTTTCTCTGAAAAGGACTTTTTCTCTATCCTATATGGACCGGCTATTTGCGGATGACGTATACCTAAAATAACATGCATCTTAAAAAACTGAACTTATTAGCAATTTTATTATTTTGCTTATGCTTAGAAGCGAGCGGGCAAAAAAACACCGCCGTTTATTCCTGGCAACATCTGCCTACCTCCGAATTACCATCCTTTAAAACCGATACTTTTAACATTGAAAAATTTGGTGCCAAAGCAGGCGGGTTCACGCTTAATACACAAAGTATCAACGCTGCTATCAACGCATGTAGCGAGCATGGTGGCGGTGTTGTGCTCATCCCTCCCGGATTTTGGTTAACCGGCCCTGTTGTGATGAAAAATAATGTTAATCTTCATCTCAGCCAGGCTGCGGTATTACAATTTACATCTGACAAAAGCAGTTTCGCCCTTATTGAAGGGAACTTTGAAGGACATAAGTCCATCCGAAATCAGTCTCCGATCTCAGGTAAGGATCTGCAGAGCATCGCCATTACCGGCGAGGGTATTGTTGACGGACACGGAGAGGTTTGGCGCGCAATGGGTAAAGACAATATTACCGACCGCGATTGGAAAGCACTCATTGCTTCGGGCGGTGAGCTTAGCGATGACGGCCGTACCTGGTACCCTTCGGCCAGCTATGCTAAAGGTGCCCGCACCCGGAACGCAGGCTATATACAAACCGGCAAAAAACCGGACGATTACCAGGAGATAAAAGATTTTTTCCGCCCTAACCTCATCGTATTCAGTAATTGTAAAAAGGTGCTGCTGCAGGGTACAACTTTTCAAAACTCTGCAGCGTGGTGCCTTCATACACTGCAATGTGAAGATTTGACATTTGATGGCGTGCATGTCCGCAACGCGTCAAATGCGCAGAACGGAGATGGTATGGATATTGAATCCTGTTCAAATGTGCGGGTGGTTAATTGCACTATTGATGCCGGAGATGACGGGATCTGTATAAAATCGGGAAAAGATGAAGAAGGCAGGAAAGTTGGCAAACCTTGTCAAAACATTTTGATCCAAAACAATGTGGTATACAGCGCCCACGGTGGCTTCGTGATCGGCAGCGAAATGTCAGGAGGTGCACATGATATTTTCGTTTCAGACTGCAGTTTTTTTGGCACCGACAACGGCTTGCGTTTTAAAACTGTAAGAGGGCGTGGCGGCGTGGTTGAAAATATTTATATCCGTAATATTTCCATGCGCAATATTGTGCACGATGCGATCCTGTTTGATATGTATTATTTTACTAAGGCACCTTCATTGGCCCAAACCGGCGGTGATGAAGAAAAGCCACCTGTTGACGCCGGAACTCCTCAATTCCGCAATTTTTATATTAATAATGTAGTTTGCGATGGTGCCAACCGGGCCATGCTCATCCGTGGCCTGCCTGAAATGAGCATCAGGGGCATCCACCTGGAAAATATTTCGATCAAGGCCGATCACGGTGCCGAAATAATTGATGCCAGCAACGTTAGCCTGACCAAAGTAATGCTGCAATGCAAAACCACCCGACCGTTGGTTCATATAGAAAACAGTAACAAAATCAGGATCGATAACCTTGCATCGGCGGCAAAACCTGATCTGCTGTTGAGTATCAATGGCAAGTATATGGGTCAGGTTGATTTATTGCACACAGATATCAGTTCGGCCGGCCAGGTGGCAGAATTTAATTATGGAGCGGATAAATCTGCATTAACAACGACAAAATAAACCGGCAGGATAAATGATGAAACATTTGCTTTTCAAATTGATCGTACTGGCACTAGTGATCTTTTCAACCCGTACACAGGCACAAAACTTTATGGAGATATGGCCGCATGGTCACATCCCAAACTCCAAAAACCTGCGGCTTACTGACAGCGTAGCTAATGAACGCATCTACAGGGTAATGCTGCCGGGAGTGTACGCGTTCTTTCCCGGGAAACAGGAAAACAAGGGTGCCGCAGTGGTTATTTGCCCAGGCGGCGGTTATGAGCGGCTTGCCTACGTGATCAGTGGGTTGCAGCTGGCTAAATGGTTCAACACCATGGGCGTTTCGGCATTTGTACTTAACTACCGCCTCCCTAACTCTCCAGACTTGAAGCAACGTGAAATCGGTCCGTTGATGGATGCACAGCGAGCCATTCGCCACATCAGGGCCAATGCAGCAAAATGGGGCATCAATCCCGATAAGATCGGCATAATGGGTACATCGTCAGGTGGGCATCTTGCTGCTACCACAATTACCCAAACCACCGACGTTAGTGCAATTAAGGATAGCCTCGACCATGTTTCATTCAGTCCGAATTTTGCTATTCTCATTTCGCCGGTGATCGACCTCAGTACGTCTTATGCACATGCGGGTAGTGTTAAAAATTTATTGGGGCCTAACCCTACTGAAGATCTGAAGAAGCATTTTTCGGCCCAACTTAACGTAAGCAGCACCACGCCCCCATGCTTTATTGCCGATGCCGTTAATGATAAAGCAGTAAACCCAATGAACAGCCTGATGTTTTACCAGTCACTATTGCAAAACAACGTGCCGGTAAGTTTTCACGCATTTCCGCAAGGCGCACATGCCATAGCGGTGCGCAATAATCCTGGGTCGACTGAGTTATGGACTAAATTATGCGAAATGTGGCTGATTGAAATGAACATCATCCCCGAAAAACTGCTAACCAAATAACTATAACATCACCATGAAAAAACCGCGTCAAAGTAAAATCTATCGGTTTAGCCTGGCAATTATGATGCTGGGCGGCATAGCATTAAGCTTTATTCCACCTAAAAAAAAGTTAACCATTTTTTTAGCAGGCGATTCAACAATGGCTGATAAAAAGGTAAATGCATATCCCGAAACCGGATGGGGCATGAGTTTCAAATTTTTTTTCGACTCAACCGTGGTCGTAGTCAACAAGGCCCAAAATGGCCGCAGCACCCGTACTTTCATCACTGACGGCCTTTGGAAGCAGATCACCGATAATTTGAATGCAGAGGATTATGTGCTGATACAATTTGGTCATAACGATGAGGTGCCTACCAAAAAATCAGCTACTACAGAAACTGAATTCAAAAATAATTTGATCCTCTATATTGATCAAACCCGGAGCAAGAAAGCAATACCTGTACTGATCACCCCGGTAACACGACGTAGTTTTGACAGCACAGGCACAGTAGCGGATACCCATGCCCGTTACGCCCGGATTATACGCGATGTAGCTACAGAGAAGCGTGTGCAATTGATAGATCTTGACCAGGAAAGCATGGCACTGGTACAGCGCTTTGGCCCTGAAGGGTCTAAATGGCTATACAATCACCTGCAACCCGGCGAAAATCCAAATTACCCTGACGGGAAAAAAGACGATACCCATTTCAATGAATTGGGTGCCCGCAAAATGGCCGAGATTGTACTGGCAGACTTGCGCAGGCTGTCACCAGAAATTAACAGCCGTGTAGTAGGATCTGATCAGGGATTAACCAGGTAGCATCATGAAAAACAAAATCCTGCTATTGAGCTTAGCTTTAGGTCTGCTTGCATTTACAAAAGTTTCGGCGCAATCCAAGGAATGGCTAACCGCTACCCCGGATACCTCTTTTAACATTACCCGCGATTTTAAAAATAATGTAAAGAAATACCCTTTCATTAAGATCGTTCCCGATAGCCCTTCAAAAACAGTAACTGAAGTCAGGAACCTGGTTTATGGCAAAGTGGACAGCCGTGAGCTGCATATTGATGCCTTTACGCCATCAGCAGCTAAGAAAAAGCCTACGCCCGCAGTCATTATCGTACATGGCGGCGGCTGGCGTTCGGGTAACCGTGCGCAGCATGTTCCGCTGGCGCAACATTTGGCGGCTCTGGGTTATGCCAGCTTTACGGTAGAATATCGCCTGTCTACCGAAGCGCTTTATCCGGCGGCGGTGAATGATATCAAATCGGCAATACAATGGTTGCACGCTAACGCGAAAAGATTTAATATCAATACAAATAAGATCGCTGTTTTGGGCTTTTCGGCTGGCGGGCAGCTGGCCGCATTGGTAGGAATGACTTCAGGTTCAGATAAATTCGATGCGCTGGATTCTAACAAAGGTTATTCAAGTTCGGTACAGGCCGTGATCGATATTGATGGCACGCTCACATTTGTGTCGCCCGACGCCTGGGAAACTCAAAATCAGCAAACGGTTGCGGCCTCAACGATGTGGTTAGGCTATAAACGTAGCGAAAAGCTTGATATCTGGACAGCGGCCAGCCCCCTTACTTATGCCGAACGTAATAAACTCCCTTTTCTGTTCCTGAATAGCGCGGTTGACAGAATGCATGCCGGTCGTGATGTATTTAAAGAGATGATGGATAAGAAAGGCGTATATGTACAAATTGATAATTTTAAAGATACGCCACACACTTTTTGTTTATATCAGCCCTGGTTTAACCCTATGGTAAACAACATTGATCAGTTTCTAACTAAAATATTTAAATAAACACCATGATGAAAAGCTTTTTACGCCTGCAAATACTTGGTTTTATATTGTTAACAGTTCAAGCGGTCAGTGCACAATCAGCCAGGCCATATTCACAGCAAATGGCCCACACGGTGATGACTATCTGGAAAGACAGCCTGCCAACAGGCAGCAAATGGACTTATGACCAGGGTGTTATATTGAAGGGATTTGAAAATATCTGGCATCAAACCGGCGACAAGCAATATTTCGATTTTATAAAACACTGTATGGATAAATTCGTGCAGCCAGACGGCAGTATCCGTACGTATAATCTGTCCGATCATAACCTCGATTTTATCCTTTGCGGCCGCAATGTGCTGATGTTGTACCAGCAAACACACGAGGATAAGTACCTGAAAGCCGTGCAAACATTGCGCGAACAATTGCGTACACAGCCCCGTACATTCGATGGTGGTTTTTGGCATAAAAAACGTTACCCGAACCAAATGTGGCTGGACGGCCTGTACATGGCCGAGCCGTTTTACGCCGAATATGCGGCCACTTTTCGCGAGGATACAGCTTTTAATGATATCGCCCGCCAGTTCATATTAATGGAAAAACATTCGCGGGATGAAAAAACAGGATTGCTGTACCATGCCTGGGACGCATCAAAGAAAGAACGCTGGGCGGATCCGCAAACCGGCCGTTCACCAAACTTTTGGGGGCGGGCTATGGGCTGGTACGGCATGGCGCTGGTTGATGCATTGGATCAATTTCCGGCTGATCATCCCAGGCGCAAGGAACTGCTGGGCATCCTGCAGCGTTATGCCGTGGCAGTGGAGCGATGGCAGGATAAACCTACCGGACTTTGGTACGAAGTGCTGGACAAAGGCGCTGAAAAAGGTAATTACCAGGAAGCGTCTGTATCATGTATGTTTGTGTATACGCTGGCTAAGGCTGTACGTCAAAAATATCTGCCCGCAAGCTATATGCCTGTGGCACGGAAAGGGTATGCAGGTATTATTAAAAAATTTATCCGTACCGACAACAAGGGCCTTATGGTGTTGGATGGCACTGTTCAGGTAGGCGGCCTGGGCGGTAAGCCTTACCGTGATGGCAGCTACGCTTATTACCTGAGTGAAAAGGTAATTACCAATGATGCCAAAGGTGTTGGCGCTTTTATACTCGCAGCTACCGAAATTGAATGGTTGAAGGGGGAAAAATAACATAATATGAAAAAGATCATACTTAGCTTGTTACTGTTGGCGGCAGTTGCTGTTTGCCAGGCGCAGCCTGTTACTAAGGTTTATAAAGAAATAACCGTGGCGCAGGATGGTAGTGGCGATTTTAAATCCATACAGGAAGCGGTAAACGCGGTTCGTGATCTGGGCGCTATACAGGTACCTATCCACATCAAAAAAGGTACTTATCACGAAAAGCTGGTAATACCATCGTGGAAAACACATATCTCACTTATTGGTGAGGATAAGGAAAATACCATTATCACCAATGATGATTATTCGGGCAAACCCGTACCTGGTGGTAAAGATGCCTTTGGAAGGGATAAATTTTCAACTTACACCTCTTACACAGTACTGGTTGCCGGCAATAATTTTACGGCAGAAAACCTCACCATTATCAATTCGGCCGGCCGGGTGGGACAAGCCGTAGCGCTGCATGTAGAAGGCGACCGCTGCATTGTGCGTAACTGTAAGCTGCTGGGCAACCAGGATACACTGTATACTGCTACTGCCACATCGCGTGAGTTATTTCAGGATTGTTATATTGAAGGCACTACAGATTTCCTGTTTGGCGAGGCTACCGTTGTTTTCCAGCGCTGCATTATTAAAAGCCTGGTTAACTCCTATATCACGGCAGCGGCCACTACTTCCTTGCAAAAATATGGTTATGTGCTGATGAACTGTAAGCTGATTGCCGATGAATCGGTAAACAAGGAATACCTGGGCAGGCCCTGGAGATCATACGCCAAAACGGTATTTCTTAACACCGAGATGGGCGCTCACATCATTCCCCAGGGCTGGGACCCGTGGAAAGGCGACAGCATGTTCCCGGATAAGGAAAAGACAGCCTATTATGCCGAATATAAAAACACCGGACCGGGCGCTAACCCTAAAGCCCGCGTACAGTGGTCGCACCAGCTAACAGATCAGGAAGCAAAACAATATACAATTAAGAACATCCTTGGCGGCAGTGATAACTGGGACCCGGAATCAAAATAATTATGAAAAACACCATTTGCATACTGGCTTTTGCTGCCACTGTACCTTTTGCTAACGCACAGGTAAAACCTGTAGCAAAAAGTAACTATATATCTAAAGTATGGGTCGCCGACCAGGGCGATGGTACCTATAAAAACCCGGTGCTGAATGCCGATTATTCAGATCCGGACGCGATACGTGTAGGCGATGACTTTTATCTTGTTTCATCCAGTTTTGAGGATATACCGGGGTTGCCCATATTACATTCAAAAGATCTGGTGAACTGGAGCATCATTGGCCACGCCCTGGTGCGCCAGCCACCTTTTGATCATTTCGATATTCCCCGTCACGGTGATGGCGTTTGGGCTCCTGCACTACGTTATTACAAAGGTGAGTTTTACCTGTATTATCCTGATCCTGATTATGGCATTTACCTTATAAAATCCAAAAACGCGGCCGGGCCCTGGAGTAACCCCGTAATGGTTTACGCGGGCAAAGGTTTGATTGACCCCTGCCCGCTGGTGGATGATGACGGGCAGATGTACCTGGTGCATGGCTTTGCCGGCAGCCGTGCCGGTATTAAAAGTGTTATCGCGGTAAATAAGCTGAATGCGGATGGCACCAAAGTAACTGATGCCGGCGTAATAGTTTATGATGGCCACGAAACCGACCCAACCATTGAGGGGCCTAAATTTTACAAGCGGAATGGTTATTACTACATTTTTGCACCGGCGGGTGGGGTACCTACCGGATGGCAGCTGGTATTAAGGTCAAACAACATTTATGGCCCCTACGAGCGTAAAGTAGTGATGGACCAAGGTAAAACAACCGTTAATGGCCCGCATCAGGGTGCCTGGATAACTACACAAACCGGTGAAGACTGGTTCCTGCACTTTCAGGATAAAGAACAATACGGCCGCGTGGTACACCTGCAGCCTATGGTTTGGAAAAATAACTGGCCGGTGATAGGTACAGATAAAGATGGCGATGGTAAAGGCGAACCTGTACTGGTTTACAAAAAGCCAAATGTTGGTAAAACTTACCCTGTTGAAACACCGTTTGAAAGCGATGAGTTTAACGGCAACACCCTCGGCCTGCAGTGGCAGTGGATGGCTAACGCACGAGCCACCTGGTATTATCTGAACCCGGGCAAAGGTGCGCTAAGGCTTTATTCGGATAAGATGCCTGACGGTGCTAAAAACCTTTGGGGAGCCGGTAATGTACTGCTGCAGAAATTTATGGCCGGCGAGTTTGAGGCTACAACCAAAATGACCTTCACGCCCAATATTAAACTGGAAGAGAAAGCTGGTTTAACCATCATGGGTTTCAGCTATGCCAGCATAGCGGTTAAAAATAAAAAAGATGGCGTATACCTGGTGTTTGATTATTGCAAAGATGCAGATAAAGGCAACGCCGAAGAAGAGAAAACCATTACTAAACTGGATAAGCCTGCTGTGTGGCTGCGCGTAAAGGTAAGTACCGGGGCAAAGTGCGATTTTAGCTATAGTACCGACGGGCAAACGTTCATTAATGCAGGCGAAACGTTCCAGGCAGAAGTGGGGCGATGGATAGGCGCGAAGGTTGGCATATTCTGCACGCGCGGTACACAAATCAATGATTCGGGCTATGCTGATTTTGACTGGTTTAGGGTTACGCCTATTGACAAATAAC
This sequence comes from Mucilaginibacter sp. P5_A4, assembly GCF_056400605.1. Lineage (NCBI taxonomy): Bacteria > Pseudomonadati > Bacteroidota > Sphingobacteriia > Sphingobacteriales > Sphingobacteriaceae > Mucilaginibacter > Mucilaginibacter sp. P5_A4. The sequence goes on from NZ_JBFUKX010000012.1 coordinate 114,584, forward strand.
TATGGGGTAATAAATTATATGATGGTGCAGTGAAAATTCAGGGGTATGATAAGCAAAATAAAATTTATAGATTTAACCGTGTGGCAATCTGCCAATATAGCCTAATTGTAAGTTAATGTTTTTTTGAGGTAGAAATTATATGAAGTTAAGGTGTTTTTTGTGCATGTTTTTGTTTTGGTTATTAACCGAAGCTGCGTTTTGCCAAATACATTGCATAACCGAACATTACTCAACCGAAGACGGCTTATCTCATGATGTTATTGCATCAATATTTAAAGACCGGCAGGGATATATGTGGTTTGGCACCTGGGATGGCCTTAACCGCTTTGATGGGCGGAAATTTACGGTCTTCAAGTCTTTAGCCGGCGATTCGTCGCAAATCAATAATAATCGTATCGATCAGATCACCGAAGACAACTACGATCATCTTTGGATCAAAGCTTATGATTCCCAGATCTATCGGTTCGACAAAAAGACAGGTCGCTTTCTTTCACTCGCTCTTATCCTCAACCTAAAAGAGAAGATCATTTTTGATAAGATCTTATCCCTGGATCAGGACGCCCTATGGGTTAGTACATTAAACAACGGAATTATTTGCGTTAGCAGGATCAATAGCGCGGGAATAAGCTACAGGAGTTATGTGCAAAACGCTACGTCAACTTCAAAGCTGCCTTCAAAAAAGTTTAAATTTTTTTACGGGGATAGTGAGGGGAAGAAATGGATAGGGACAGAGCACGGCCTTGTATGCCTTGAAAAACGGCAAAAAAACGGCAGCTTTGAAATAGCTGATTTAGATCAACATCCTGAAGAAGCATTTACCTGTGTTGCCGAAAGCAAATCGCAGCTATTTTTTGGCACAAAAAGCGGCACCTTGTATTTGTATGATAAGCAGGAAAAACAGTTTTCCAAACAAAGAATAAGTACTGCTGATATAAATGCGATACTGGTTAACCGCAGCCATACAAAAGCTTATTTAACAACGGGAAACGGCGAACTGCTATCATTTACTTTAGGGATTGGTCTGTTATCGCGCACGATTTATCATGCTGGCGAATCATTACATGCAATTTTCGAAGACCATTCAGGCGCGCTTTGGATTGAACCGGGCACAAAAGGGGCTATCCGCTTTGATCTGCTAACTCAAACATTCACAACATTTGTTCAAAAAAACGATGCCCAAAAAACCAATTTTGCTAATCATTTTAAGGTGATAGAAGATAAAAATGGTGTTGTTTGGTGTGTGCTCAGAGATGGCGGATTTGGCTATTATAATAATATTTCAAAACAGTTTAACTACTTTTATAATGAACCCGGTTCAAATAGCCGGCGTTTTTCAAACCTCGTAACTACCGTATATTATGACCCTGCCGGTATCTTCTGGTTGCATACAGATGAACATGGCCTTGAAAAAATAATTTTCCCGCCAAACGTTTTTCAAACCAGTTTACTAAATGAGCATGCCGACTTCCAATCAGATAATGAGGTGAGAGGAATTTGTGCCGACCGGCAAAACAGGCTATGGTTTGGATTAAAAAACGGGCAGGTTTTAGTTTACAAAAACGGGAAACGGCTACCGGTAACTTTCACAAATTTTGTAGGGCAGAATATTGGCGCGGTTTATTGTATTACACAGGACCATAACGGGGTTATTTGGATGGGTACTAAAACCAAAGGCTTATATCAGGCTACACCTACCGATCCTTCAGAGCTTCATTACCGGCTGATAAACTACCGCTATGCCCCCTCCGATCCGGCATCCATTAACAGCGATGAAATTTATTCGATAAAAGAAGACAAGGACGGGCGCATCTGGATAGGCACGTTTGATAACGGGCTATGTTTGCTCAACAGGAACAATGGTAACATTTCATTCACAAGGCTTTCTGAAAACGGAACCGGGTACCCGCAAACCTGTCTTAAAATAAGGCATTTAGCAACGGATGTGAAAGGGCGTTTATGGATAGCAACCACAGGTGGCCTGGTAATTCTGAATTATAAAAACGGTAAACTTTTATACGAAACTTACAAGAAAGTACCCGGCAATCCTCAAAGCCTGGGCAATAACGATATCCAGCATATTTATCGCGATAGCAAAAACCAAATGTGGCTGGTAACATCTGGCGGCGGGTTAAACCTGGCTGTTGGCCACCCGCAACCCGGCCTGCAAAAGTTTAAAGCATACACTTCAAAACAAGGTTTGGCCAATGATTATGTAATGAGTTGTATCGGCGATGGATATCATCACTTATGGCTGGCTACTAAGGCCGGTTTATCCATGTTTGATTTGAATACCCGAAAGTTTAAAAATTTCAATTCTTATGATGGTATTCCTAAAAAAGGGTTTTCTGAAAGTTCATGCCAGGCAACAAAAGATAGCAAACTTGTGTTTGGTGCAGTAAGAGGCTATATGATTTTCGATCCGGGCCAGGTTAAAAACGATGCAATTAAAGCAAATTTAGTGCTAACAAACCTGCAGGTGAACAACAGAGATGTGGCTATCAAAGATAGCACCAGGATCCTTGATCGTGATATTAACTACGCTGATGGTGTTAAATTGAAACATGATCAAAATATTTTCAGCCTGGACTATGCTGTTTTGGATTACCGCTCGGGTAATCACCTAACCATCGCTTATCGTTTAAAGGGGTTTGACAACGAATGGCATGAGGATAGCGACCAACAACGGGCTACTTATACCAACCTACCCGCCGGTAACTATACTTTCGAGGTAAAATGTGATGATCACGACAGGTTTATAAACATCCCTTATAAAAGCCTGGCCATCACAGTGCTTGCTGCACCCTGGGCAACATGGTGGGCATATGTTATTTATGCTATTATTGTTTGCGCAATTCTGGCTGCTATCAGGCAAAACGCTTTGAACGTACTGAAGTTAAAGCAGAAGGTAGCCGTTGAGCAGAAAATGACCGAATTAAAGCTGAGTTTTTTTACCAATATTTCGCACGAGCTGCGTACTCCGCTTACGCTTATTATCAATCCCATTAATGAGCTTGTGCAACGAGCTTACCTCAGCAAGGATGATCGTCAATACCTCACTATTATTCAGCGCAACGCAAACCGTATGGTCCGTTTTGTAAACCAATTACTGGACTTTAGGAAGGTGCAAAGCGGCAAGGCAAAATTAAATCTTTCGGCTATCAATATGGTAGAATTTATTACTGATGTAGCCGGCTATTTTGAAGAGATGCGGCAACTGAAAAATATTGAATTTGCATTTAAAACAGATGTAGATACGGCCATGGTTTGGCTGGACCCCGAAAAAATAGAAACCGTATTATATAACCTGATCGGCAACGCCTACAAGTTTACCCCCGAAAGAAAAAAAATCACAGTGCACTTGCAGATGAAGGACACCGGCGATATGATAATTGATATTACTGATGAGGGGTGCGGAGTACTGCAATCTGAAATTGATACCTTATTTGATCTTTATACCGAAGGCTCGCACCCTAATACCGGCCATTTAAAGGGTACGGGAATTGGGCTGGCCTTGTCGAAAGAGTTGGTTGAACTTCACCATGGAACTATCAGCGCCCAGAACAGGGAGCCCGGGGGCTTTCGGGTACGGGTAACCTTGCCGGTAAACGCTGTTACAACCATGGCTCCGGTTGATGCTACCGTGCCTAAAGGCAAACAAAGCTCCGTATCATTACAGCCATCCCATATCGGTCTTAAGAATGAACAAATCATTTATGCGGAGCTAAATAACGAACCCTTACTGGTTTTGGTAGAAGATAACCAGGATATGCGCGAATTGATCAGGATGCAGTTAAGCGGTAAGTACCGTATAGAAACTGCTGCCGATGGCGTTGAAGGCTGGGAAAAAATATTAAAACTACAGCCTGACGTAATTTTAAGTGATGTAATGATGCCGCGGATGGATGGACTGGAGCTATTGGGTAAGATAAGGAATGATGCCGCCACCAGCCATATACCGGTAGTATTACTTACCGCTAAAACAGCTGTTGAAAGCCAGATAGCGGGTTTAAATTATGGAGCTGATTACTACATTACAAAGCCCTTTGATACCAGCTTTTTGTTAACTACCCTTAAAAACATTATAGAACGCCGGAGCAGGCTGGTTAATGAAATGATGAGCGGTAAGGCAGTAGTGAGTTTAAATCCGGGGGATATCATAGTAACGTCAAAAGATGAAATATTTTTGAAAAGAGTATTAGAACTGATTGACGCGGGTATGGACAAACCTGATTTTAATATCGAGTCGGTTGCCGAAGTGATCAACATGTCGAGGCAAACTTTTTATCGTAAACTGAAAAGCCTTACCCAACTCAGCCCTGTTGAATTTGTTCGCGATCACAGGCTTTTACGGGCGCAGCAATTACTGGACGCCGGCAGCGATAATATCTCCCAAATTGCTTATGCAGTAGGGTTTAACAGCCCCAAATACTTTGCTACCTGTTTTAAAGCAAAGTTCAATATTTCTCCCTCCGATTATCAAAAAACGCCAAAGTCATCTCCGGAGATCATTTAATAGTCTTATAGCAACCCATCAATTCCTGATACGGGTGAAAAGTGTGCATAAACCAAAGTCCCCTGTGTCCCTGATATTTTAATTCAAATTATTTTAACAAGGGGGCCGCGCGAAACTAAGCGCTAAAACACACCCAATTGCCCTTTAAGTACAAAAAACTCCCTTGCTGAATTAATTTTAAACCATTTTGGCCAAATTTCAACCCTGTTGTGGGGCATATTTATATAGGTTTGTTTTTAACACAACCGATCACCTGGCTTATCCGGGCATCAATGCTGATCACTAATTATAACCAATATTAACCTTGCCGGCAACAACCAATAGTCGGCGACTTAACTTTTTTGCTATGAGAAAAATTTTACTTTTTTTTCAATTATTGCGCGACGTTTTATTCATGTGCAATCACAACACCCACCTAACCTTCGGTTCGGCTAAAAATGCAGACCGGACAAATAGAGCCGTTACAGCTTAAACTTATTGCAAAGGCATAACCGTCACTTTTTTACTGACAAAAAACCGGCAGATCGATGTTCGTTTTGCCTGCATTGTCCAATTCAGTCCCATCTAATTTATAATCCAATTATCAAACCAATTTAATAATGAATTTACCTGAACAATTATTATTCAATGCCGGGCCCGGGCGTCAAAAGATCCGGCTTCTTAACCGGAGCTTTGTACTCAGCATCTTTTTTTTGCTGGTGATGACCTGCCGGCTGTTTGCCCAGGCAGACAAAACAGTGAGTGGAACCGTCACAGACGAACGTGCCCGGTCATTACCGGGTGTAAGTATAACCATTAAAGGTACTTCAACCGGCACAATTACCGATGCGGATGGCCATTACAGCTTAAAAGTTAAAACCGGCCAGGATATACTGGTGTTTTCCTTTATTGGCTATGCTTCCATTGAAGAAACCATCAACAACCGTACAAACATCAACATATCGCTGGAGGGACGCCTAAAAGACCTGAATGAGGTTGTGGTTATAGGCTACGGTACGGTTAAAAGGCGCGATTTAACCGGTGCTGTAGCCTCCGTTAGTGGGAAAGACATTGCGGCTACGCCGGTTCCTAACGTGGCACAGGCCATGCAGGGTAAGTTGCCGGGGGTAAACATTACCTCGCAGGATGGCCGCCCGGGTGCAGGTGTTAACATCCGTGTACGCGGCGGAACGTCCATATCACAAAGCAACCAGGCATTGGTACTTATTGATGGGGTACCGGGCAATTTAAATGATATCCCCGGCGACCAGGTAGAAAGTATCGACGTGTTAAAAGACGCCTCATCCGCAGCCATCTATGGTTCACGCGGTGCAAACGGGGTGGTGCTTGTTACCACAAAATCGGCAAAAGCAGGCAAAACCAACGTAAGCTATAATGGCTATGTTAAAATTAATACGCCAAGCAAATATTTACAAGCCTTGAGCCCTTACGACTACCTGCAATATGTGTGGGCTAATGCGGCCGCAAACGGAACTGCTTATCAAACACCTTTTGAGCAATTATATGGCCTGGGGGCAAATGCGGGCAATAATGCCGGGGGAATAGAGAGTTACCAGAACCTTGCAACAGATGATATCCAAAAACAAGCCTATAAACAGTCGGTATCATGGAACCACTCCCTTACAATAACAGGAGGCACCGACAAAACAAAAATACTGTTCTCCGCCACTTACAGCGATGATGAGGGGATGAAACTGCAATCATATCAGCGCCGGGCAACAGCAGCATTTAAACTTACCCAAAAAATATTTGACAATGTTACGTTTGACATTAACACCCGCTACGCCAATACACCAACACTTGGCGATGAAAGTGTTACCAGCGGCAGCGGATCAATATTATCTTCTGCATATCGCTTTCGCCCTATTGCCAACAACCATATTTTAGGCAATCTGTCTGCATTAACTGCAAGCAACAATATATCGCAATACGGTAAAAACGCTTTATGGGATAGCTATAGTCCTGTAGCACGTATCAGTGATTACGACCCGCTTAGCCTTTCCTCAAATTTTGTGGGGATAGCTTCATTGAATTGGGGGATCATTAAAGGCTTAACCTACCATACCGATTTCAGCGGAAACGGCACCTGGACGCAGCGTAAATATTGGTCGGGCGCTACTTATAATGGCTATATCGACGATGCAACCGGTAATAAATTGTATGCCGGTAATGCCGACTATCGCAAAAACGACAGTTGGGGCCTGCGCTGGGCAAATACATTGGGCTACGAGTTTAATATTAATAAGGACAATAAAATTAATTTATTGGCAGGTACGGAGTTCTTCAATTCGGGAGGTACCGGCATTTCTATACAGGCAAATTACTTTCCATCAAACTTTACCAGGCAAACAGCCTTTGCCCAGATCAACCAATACGACAGAACAAAAAACTCATTCGCGTTTTCATCCAGCGTAAATACCCCCGACCGTCTTAATTCATACTTTGCCCGTGCCATGTATAACTTCAAGGACAAGTATTTATTGACACTCACATTCCGTGCCGATGGATCTTCCAGGTTTGCCGGTAACAACCGCTGGGGATATTTCCCTGGCGCTGCATTTGCATGGAGGATATCGCAGGAACCTTTCATGAAAAATGTTAACTGGGTCGACAATTTGAAACTTCGTGCATCTTACGGCGCCGTTGGTAATAATAATATCCCTACAGGGCTTAACACACAATCATGGGGTTCTGTAACTGATCCAAGAAACCAGTACGACATCAACCACACTACCCTTGCCGCGTATTCGTTAAGCAACCCTACCGTTTTATCTAATCCAAATTTGAAATGGGAAACTACCGTTACCCGCGATATTGGAACGGATTTCAGTTTGTTTGGTGATAGGTTATCGGGTACTGTTGATGTGTATTGGAATACCACTAAAGACGTACTTACCCAAACTACCATACCTGGTGTTACCGGCTTCACCTACACTTATGCCAATATCGGGCAAATAAGTAACCGGGGCGTAGAACTGTCGCTTTTAGGTACAGTATTCAAAAACCCAAATTGGAGGGTTACTGCAGGTGGTAACATTACTTTTAATAAAAACAAGGTAGACAAGCTTGCCGGTAACGTAACTGGGCTATACGGTACAAGCTGGGCAGGCAGCGCAACTTACCCTGCATCAGATTACCAGCTTGTAGTGGGCCAGCCTGTTGGCCTGGTACGCGGCTTAACTTATGATAGCTTTTACACCCCTAATGACTTTACCTACAGCAATGGCTTATATACGCTAAAAACCGGCGTGCCCGACCTTACAAGCGTTTCGGGCGGCGTAGTGCATGGGCTTACCACCGGCGCTGATCGTCCAACCGGCCAGATCGCTTATCCGGGCCTGCCTAAGTATAAAGACTTGAATAACGACGGTAAAATAGACGATAAAGATCTTTCTGTTATTGGCAATACCACTCCGAAGTTTACAGGTGGCTTTAATATAAGTGTTGCGTATAAAAATATCGACTTGGGGCTAAACTTCAATTACAGTGTAGGTAACGATATTTACAATGCCAATAAACTGGCATCGTTGTATGGCCCTAAGGAAGCAGGTGTTTATGAAAACAAACTGGCTATCATGGCCAACGCCTACAAAATTTACAATGTTGTTAACGGCCAGCTTGTTCGGTTACAAACACCTGATGAATTTAACGCAGCAAACTCAAATGCCAATTTGCCTCTGGCTTACAGCGAAACGGGAGTTACATCAACCCTGGGTATCGAAAAAGGTTCATTCCTTCGCCTTAATACGCTTACTTTGGGATATACTGTCCCCAAATCTGTCCTGAAAAAAGTTGGCAACGGAAGCCTGCGTGTATATGGCAGCGTTTATAACCTGCTTACCATTACCGGATACAGCGGGCTCGATCCGGAAGTAGGCGTTAATGACAATGCCAATAGTTCGCCTTATCCAACCACTGGCTACGATTTTGGTTCCTATCCCCGTGCACGGTCATTTGTTGTAGGAGTAAACCTTAATTTCTAACAGTTTAAACACAAAACATGAAAACATATATAAAATATATAGCCGCAGTTGCCTTGTGTCTATCTTTTACCCAGTGTAAAAAAAGTTATCTGGATGTAACATCGCCATCCAGTGTGGATGATAATTTTGTTACCACAACAACTTCCGAAACGTTCAAATCACTTTCCTGGTGCTATTCCAACTACCGTCAAAGTTGCATTATGGGCGTTTACCGCTGGAATGATCCCGTTGGATCGGACGCGGAATATTACCCTGAAGATGGGTCAACAAATAACCTGAATGCCATTGGCCGTTCCGATCAGTTAGGGGTTGACGTAGTTGCAACCGGGTTTAACTCTCTTTATCAAACGCTTGCACTGGCCAGCAGGTTAGCTAACATCATAGCCGCCAAAGACGCTTATAAAGCTGATGTAGCTGCCGGTAAAACCACCGATTGGACACAACTGTATGGTGAAGCCATAACCATGAGGGCGTTCTGTTATTTTCAATTAACACTGCATTTTGGCGATGTGCCGTATGGCTATGAAAATACAAGTGCCAGTGATTATTCGTTAGCCTCACGCTTTGACATTTACGACAGTTTGATTGATGGCCTTAAAAAGGCAGAGCCACTGATGTACAGCATAGGCCAGGGCAATATCAACCAGGAGCGCATGTCGCGCACATTTTGCGATGCTTTGATTGGTCAGATAGCACTTTTTGCCGGTGGATATCAAACCATACGTACTGATGTAAGCGGACTGTACGGAAGCGTTACCTTTACAAAAAAAGGCACCGAGGCCAACCAATGTGTATACGCCCGCCGTACCGATTACCTCACCTACTATCAAACAGCAAAAACTTACCTGCAGAAAGCTATTGATAACAAAGGCACTGCTGGTTTGATCACTACCGACAGCAGGGGCGCGAACATCAACAACCCGTTCCAGCGCCACTTCCAATATTTTAATGATTTAACGGTGAGCCCCGAATCAATATTTGAAATAGGTAACATACAAGGCGGTACGCTCACAACTACCAGCGAATACCCATATGCTTTTGGCCGTCCGTCTGATGGTGGCTCATCTGTAGGTGCGCCCACAAAAACTTTCGGTGCACTGCGTATTATTCCTACTGTTTATTATGGCGAGTATGAGAATGCAGATCACCGCAGGGATGCCAGCGCCACAGTTACAGCAAGCAATGGTGACGGAAATGAAAAGATGATAGCTTTTAAGCCGGGTAGTAAAAGCCTGGGCGGTATAGCCACCAATAAATGGGACGATAACCGTATGGCTACTCCAAACGTAGCCTCGCAGCGGGCATCGGGCATAAACTGGCCTATTTTAAGAATGGCCGACGTTATTTTAATGCTGGCGGAAGTTAAAGCTGAATTGGGGGAAAATGATGCTGTTACCCTGGTTAACCAGATAAGGCAGCGGGCTTTTGGCAATACACAGCACAACATTAACGTTGCAGGTCAAACATTAAAAGATGCCATATTTGAGGAGCGTAAACTTGAGCTGCTTGGCGAAGGGACGCGCCGCTGGGACCTGATCCGTTCGGGCACTTACGCTGAAAGGGCCATAGCAGTTCAACAGGAAATGGCTGCAACAATTAACGATATAAAAACCCTTGGATACCACCACTTTGCCAATGGCAATGATTTTCCGGCTTATATATGGATCAAGAAGGTTGCATTAACTAATCCGCTAACTTATGATTGCGCGGCAACAGATACACTGACTAACCCGGCTGCCTATCCGGCATGGAGAGGGCAGTACAATTATAGTGCAAATGCAACTGTTGCCAGTAAGGTAGTTGGTACAACCCACAACGTAGCCATACAAGGCTTGTTCCGCTATATTGACCCTGCCGGTACAGAAGCTGCTGCTTTACAAACCGATGGTTATACTAAAACTAACTGGGGAGTTGATTTGGCCAAGGCTGTTACCGTGTACCAAAGAAACATTCTTTCGGGCATAACATCAGCCGGTGACCCGCCACGAGTATATTGGCCCATTCCATCTGAAACGATCAGCAAATCCAAAGGTAAGGTAACCAATGGCTACGGATTAGCACAGCAATAATTATAGGTTTCGGCGATTGATACGTCTTTGTATAATGTAATCATTGAGCTATATCTTAAAAGAAAGAGGGCAGTGTAAAATGAAGCGCACTCCAAAAGTTAGACGAACTTAATTTAATTATTCATAAGATGAGCCCGGTATTTTACCGGGCTCATACCTTTTAGATATTTTTTTTAAGCTTGCAAGTCGTCTTTATTAAAGCATTGACTGCGTTATTGCTGCTAGTTTTAAATTGCTCTTTAGCTATTTAGTCCCCTACATTGCTCTTCACTAAAATTAAACTGCCAACTGACCAGCGATCAAAGAAGATAACATCTCGGAATTCTCACAACTTCAAAACGGCCAAGCTGTCATTTTCAACAATAAAGATTAACGCAGGAACTTTACACTTTATGTAGTTTTTCATGTTAAATACACGCATCAGCCTTCAACTGACGAATTTATTTTTATCGAAAATCTACGCTGAGGGCATAAAAAAAGCCCCTTTACTGCTGTAAAAAGGCTTTTTAGAAATGGGTAAATGATGGGGCTCGAACCCACGACCCTCGGTACCACAAACCGATGCTCTAACCAACTGAGCTACATCTACCGTTTGGAGAGTGCAAAAATAGAAATCTCCGGGCTATTTGCAAACTCTTTTTAAAATTACATTCAGTTTACCTGTTTTATTTAGAACGATTTTAATTAATACCTAAATTTGTATCCATGGCTGAGCAACTGATTGAACTGAATGTGACTGGGATGCATTGTAACAATTGCGCCATGTCTATCCATAAACTCCTCGAAAAAAAAGGGTTACAAAATATATTGGTTGATTTTGCGAGTGAAGAAGTAAAATTCTCTACTAGCGACGATTCCAAACTACCCGAAGTTATAAAAGGAATAGAAAATTTGGGTTTCAAAGTAATTGATGATATCGGGCAACATTCACCTGCGTTTTACGAGAAGGTGGAGAACAAATTTATCTTCTGCGCCATATTTACAGCGCCGCTTTTACTCCACATGTTGCTCTCCTGGCATTTTTTACATCATCCTTTAGTACAGCTGTTTTTATGCCTGCCTGTTTTTATTGTAGGATGCCTGCATTTTGGTAAAAGTGCATGGAGCTCGGTTAAAGGAGGTATCCCTAATATGGATGTGTTGATATTTATCGGGTCAACTTCAGCTTTTATATATAGCCTGGTAGGTACTATCCAAAACTTGGGTGCGCAATACCAGTTTTATGAAACCTGCGCCACTATAATAACGCTGGTACTACTTGGCAACGTATTAGAGAAGCGCTCCGTAACCCAAACTACTTCGGCAGTAAAAGATCTTATTAAATTTCAGCAGGTAAATGCCAACCGGGTTATAAACGGCAGTGTTGAGGTAATAAGCGCCAGGGAAGTTCGCCCCGGCGATACGCTGTTAGTAAACCAAGGTGATAAAATTCCTGTTGATGGCGAAATACTTTCTGGCAGCGCATCGGTTGATGAAGCCATGCTTACGGGCGAAAGTATCCCCGTTGAAAAAGAAAAATACGACAAGGTAATAGGCGGTACCATTCTGCTTAACGGCAATTTCCATATGCTGGCAACTAAAGTGGGCTCAAATACCATCCTGTCACAAATCATCGACCTGATGAAAAAAGCGCAGGCCGCCAAACCTCCTGTGCAAAAGCTGGGCGATAAAGTAGCCTCCATATTTGTCCCGGCAGTGATATTGATAGCCGTCGCTACTTTCATACTCACCTATTTTGCTGGTGATGCAGGTATGCAAAAATCTCTTATGAACGCTATTGCGGTGCTTGTAATATCCTGTCCATGCGCTATGGGTTTGGCTACCCCAACCGCCGTGATGGTTGGTTTGGGCCGGGCTGCCAAAAGCGGCATACTCATAAAGGGCGGGGATACCATTGAAGCCGTTGCCCACACTAAATATGTGGTATTTGATAAAACCGGAACACTTACCACTGGTAAGTTCAGTATTAATGAGATTAAAACAGAGCCGGATATCGATATAAAACTCATAAGGGGTATTATTACTGCGATTGAGGAACGATCAAACCACCCTATTGCAAAATCATTGGTTGGTGGTTTAAAAAAACTACCGCAACAAAAGGTGATCCTCAAGATAGCTAAAGAGGAAAAAGGTTTAGGTATGCGTGCCGAAGATGTAGAAGGCAATCATTACTTTTTGGGCACAGCCAAGCAAAACACCAAAGATCACTTCAATCTTTCGCTCTACAAAAATCAACAGCTGCTTGCACAGATAGCAATTGATGATGAAATAAAGCCCGAAACAGCATCCCTGATTGCCAAACTAAAAAAGATGGGCATAACCCCTATACTTTTAAGCGGTGACAAAAAGAACCGCTGCCTGAAGTTAGCCAGCCAGATTGGTATCACCGAGGTACATGCCGAGAAATTACCTGACGAAAAACTCCAGGTTATTGACATCTACAAGCAAAAAGGAAAAACGGTTATGATAGGCGATGGTATCAACGATGCTCCTGCCCTCACCAAAGCCGATGTAGGTGTATCAATGAATGATGCCAGCCAGGTAGCCATCCAATCGGCCAGTGTGGTGCTGCTTAATACCGATCTGCATTCGGTTATTAAGTTTTTACAGATCAGTAAACATACGCTGCTTACCATTAAGCAAAACCTCTTTTGGGCATTTGCTTATAATATTATAGCTATCCCTGTTGCAGCCTTGGGCTTTTTAAACCCAATGGTTGGCGCTTTTGCCATGGCATTCTCGGATGTGGTGGTGATTGGTAATTCATTGAGATTGAAGGTGAAAAAAGTAGATTAGCCCCCCACGCCCCTGAAGAGGGAGCATTTGATCAGCATGATAAAATATTTACTATCATCTCCCCTTTGGGAGGCTTTACTATATTTGCATCATGATTGAGATTTTTACAGATGGTGCATCAAGCGGCAATCCAGGTCCCGGGGGATATGGGGTGATCCTGCGTTCGGGTAAGCATTATAAGGAGCTGTCTGAAGGGTTCCGCAAAACTACCAATAACCGTATGGAACTGATGGCTGTTATAAAAGGTCTCGAATCTATAAAAAGCCCTAACCAGCAGGTAATCATCTTCTCCGACTCTAAATACGTTATCGATTCCATCGAAAAAAAATGGCTACTGGGCTGGGTAAAAAAGGGCTTTGCAGGTAAAAAAAATAAAGATCTCTGGATGCGCTATTTAGAAGTAAGCAAACTGCACCAGGTAAAATTCACCTGGGTTCGCGGCCATAACGGCCACCCCGAAAATGAGCGTTGCGACCAGTTGGCAGTCGCCGCCGGCAAACAAACCCCATTGCTTATCGATTCGGTTTTTGAAGTGGAAAATGCTAAAGCGGGGTTACTTTAAGCAACTTTTTAAAATTGAGTTTTGGGGAAAAAGCAACCAATAATCTTCATAAAAGTGTGAAGAATATTCAAAAAAACACTAAAAAAATCGAGAAAAATCTATAAAAATTGCAGCTTTTTTTAGTTTAATAAGTTTTTACATTTTTTGCCCTAAATTCGGGGTTATCCGCTATCGTCCGGCCAGCTCAATAACCTGCAGATCCTGGATCTTATCGCCATCAATATTAAAACGCATCAGGGTACGCACCTTATGCCAACCTTGTTTACCGGCTGCGCCGGGGTTAAGGTGCAGGCACCCTATCTTTTTATCGTGCATTACTTTCAGGATATGGGAATGCCCGGTAATAAACAGCTTTGGCGGGTTGCTGTATATCTCATTTTTAATATTCTGGCTGTACCTGCCGGGGTAGCCGCCAATGTGCGTTATCCAAACGTCTACGCCTTCGCAATTAAAGCGCAGATGTTCGGGATAAACGGTCCTTATATCTTTGCCATCTATATTACCATAAACGCCTCTCAATGGTTTAAATGCCGCCAGCTTATCTGCAAGCTCAAGCGTACCAAAATCGCCGGCATGCCAGATTTCATCGCAGTTATCAAAATGTTTAAAAACGGCATCGTCGAGGAAGCTATGGGTATCAGATATAAGGCCTATGCGCGTCATAGGGCAAATATAGACACAACATACAAGAGACAAGGAACAGGAGGACAGAAAAACCATATCTATTAACATACTGTATGCCGATAGCCTGTTTTTCGTTTGATTTGCTATAACTGGTATATACTTTACAGCCGGTATACAATTATTGATCCAAATAGTTTTAACTGTTTAAAATACAGTGAAACTATTATATATTAGATGTACGTATAAATATTAAAAATAAATACCTGTATATGAGAAATTTGTACTGCAAATTTTTTGCTTTCCTGTTTTTAACTACGGCAATCAGCGGCTGTAAACTGGATGGTGATGTTTTACCGGCTGATGCGGTACTAATCAGTACAAATCCCATTAATACTACCAGCGACTATTATTTTAAAGGCACCTTAAATGGCCAGGCTGTAAACTGGCCGGTAACCGGCGATATTAATGGCTGGTTTACCGGGTCGGGCTCTGCTACTTCAAATAATGCGGGTGACATTACCGGCAGTCTTAGCGCGGTAATAACGGCTGCCAAAGCCCAAAATCCAACATTCGAAGTTGAATTTGGGACGTTTCACGTTTTACCTACCGACGTGAAATCAACTATTTTTAATGCTTTTATTCAACCGGGTCCATTTACCTTCGGAACAGATAATAATGCCATTGATGCTAAATTTATTACCATATCCTATACAGACAGCCAGGGGAACTTTTATACAAGCGCCACAGGAACGCAAACCAGCAGCACTGCAAATGTTGTATCGGTAACGCCGGTACCGGCGGGATTGGGCACTAATGAAAGCCTGAAAATTAAGCTGACCTTTAGTTGCACCTTATACCCAATTAGCGGAACAGGTACATCATTAACCTTAACAAATGCCGAAGCAACCGTACTGCTGGAAAATCTTTTGTAATACCGGCATGTATTACACCCTAAAAAATCGTCAAAAACTCCTTTAATATTTGCTGATAGCCTTCACTATAAACCTTTGGAGCATTGTAAATAACAAATTTTTCTTTCACAACTATTTGCCGGGGACTCAATCCCAAAAACAGTATTTCGCGGTGCGCTTCATCATCTTTAAAGGAAGATATGTTGATGATCTTTTGGGAATAAAGTCCAAATCCCAAGGCCAGGTCTTTAATCAATCCGGCAGTATCCGGCGGCAGCACCAGGCAGCAAACTCCTTTATTGTTAAGGTGCACAGAAACCGCTTCCAGCAATCCCTTAAAAAAACCATCTGCCGCATGTTTAGCCAAATTCTTTTTTTCGCCGGGTGATCGCAGGGAGTTGATATAAAATGGCGGGTTAGAAACGATCAGATCATATTTCCTATCGGGATGAGCAACAAAAAACGCCTCAAAACCTGATGGGTACAGAGTAAGCCGGCCGGTAAAAGGGGCATTTTTAAAATTGTTCCAGGCGGTTGCCGCAGCAGCTTCATCAATCTCAACAGCGTCAATTTGGGCATTGGGAAAGCGCTGGGCCAGCATCAGGGCTATTACGCCTGTGCCAGTGCCTATATCTAAAACGGACGCTGGGGCGTCTGCATCTGCCATCACGCCAAGCAGTACACCATCGGTATTCACCTTCATGGCGCAGCCGCTTTGGTCAACGCTGAATTGTTTGAAATGGAACATCGGGGCTAAACTAAGAAACTGTTTTTAAATAAATGAATGAACAGACCGTCATTGAGGAACCACCAGGATAATCCTGGAAAAATGGGTATGATGTACTGGTTTAAACCAAGCAATCGGCTTTGCATGCTGGCAACGACTCACCTCGGCTACGCTTCGCTGGCCGACCCTCTTCAACTTCGTTGGAAAGAGGGTTTAAAACATTTTTATTAATTTTTCAAATCCCCTCTATGCGCGAAGCGGAGAGAGGGGTGACAAGCGCAGCGATGTCGGGGTGAGTCGGCTCGCCGCTATGCTGAAACATCATTTCAGTTTCGCGAAATTTTACAATTCATATTATAGGTTATTTAAAACATATACTGATAATCAATAACTTATAAACTCGTCATTATAAGGAACGAAGCAATCTCCTGGCTGTTCATGGCGGTTATGCATGGCGTATACTTAGCATGAGTACCACAAGGGTGGACCCTTGCGGTAGTGGGTGGGACATTCGACCAGCGGAACACTTCGGAGAGCGGATAATTTCTAAGAAAAAAATAATTGTGAAGTTTTTTGTAACGCAATTAAGAAAATATGTGTCTGCTTAAATAAGTATCTAAAACTCCTCATGAAGCACTATTTATTCAACTTTAAACCAAATAATTTAATGAAATCTTTTTTCTTTTCTATTATCTTCCTATTAATTTCTTTTTCTGTCAATGCACAGGAAAATAGCCCCTTTACCACGGGATTTGAGGCGACAATTCCTTCAAAGATATTGAGCCAGCAACGTAAAATCTGGATACATATTCCTAACAGCAATGGAGGGAATAAGATTAAGGACAGAGGCCATTATCCTGTAGTATATGTGCTGGATGGCAGTGACAATTTCAACACCGTTGTTAGTATCACGGAGCACATGGAAGAATCAAGCCTTTGTCCGCCGATGATTGTAGTTGGCATTGAGCCTATAGAACGCTTAAGCGAACTCACAACCGGTACGGATAAAGAATTGCCTAAAGTTGTTGGAAATGGTGATAAATTTATGTCTTTTGTCGAAAAAGAACTGATACCTTATATTGATACGAACTATCCAACCACAACGTACAAAACATTGATCGGTCATTCCCTGGGAGGCTTAACGGTCATCAACACTTTACTTCATCATCCGAATTTATTTAACGTTTATGTTTCTCTCGAAGCGTCATTGTGGTGGAACCACAAGAAGGCTGTGGAAGAAGCTAAGGCAATCTTAGCTACTCAAAATTACCAGGGAAAAACGCTATTCATGGCGATGGCCAATCGTATGGAAAGAGGAGTTGATACCTCAAGTGTACAGAAAGATACCAGCGGGTCTACGGCACTTATTCGCAGTAATCTGGAATTTATTAAATTGCTCAACAACAACAAAAAGAATCAATTGCGCTATAGCTATAAGTTCTATGAGGACGACGATCATCCATCAGTAAGATTAATTGGAGAATACGACGCCCTTCGGTTTGTCTTTGCTTTTTACAAGCTTAAGATATATGACAGCGAAATGAAAAATCCAAACTTTAAGATAGATTCAGTACTGATTGCGCATTACAAAAAGGTCTCTGAAAAGATGGGTTACCTGGTTAAGCCAGGTGAAACTCAGGTTAATAACCTTGGATACCAGATGTTAGGTACAAAACAATATAAGAAGGCAGAGAATCTATTTAAGCTCAATATCGCTAACAATCCTTCTAGTGGTAATGATTATGATTCAATTGGCGATTTTTATCTGGCAATTAATAATAAAGCTAAAGCAATAGAAGCCTTCAAAAAGGCGTTAACGCTGCAAGCAATTCCAGAAACCAAAGAGAAATTGGAGAAGTTATTGAATGAGGGGAAAAAATAATTTAACAAAAGAGGCCGTATCATAATTCAAATGATGCGGCTTTTTTATTTTACGACAAATAAATCAATTTCAAGTAGTTTTTTAATGTTGATTTCGAACTAAGGAACATTATTGATTAAGAACGAGTGAAAAGAAGCTGTTTAAGCTGCTTTTTTTCTTAGATTTTGAGCGATTGAAAGTAAACCGCATTCTACGCTACTTTTTCTTTACCACGGAGCATGAAGCGCCGGAACCCCGCTGTTCGAATGTCTCCGACTTCGGACCAATATGTAAGTAGTCTATAAACTGCGTGTCCTGTGCACTACTTTTGCTATACACACAAGTAGTTGCAAACTACAGGCATAGTCGGTATTCACCTTCATGGCGCAGCCGGTTTGGTCAACGCTGAATTGTTTGAAATGGAACATCGGGGCTAAACTAAGAAACTGTTTTGACGTGTTTACAAAAAAAGTCTTTTGTCATGCTGAACGGAGTGAAGCATCTACTCTCTGCCATGCTTCTTCGCCCGGTACAGTCTGCGAATAGATCCTTCACTCCGTTCAGGATGACAAACCTTTTAAAAAGGTCATTTACATCAACGCAAAACAAAGCCCCGATCTTCTTTAAAAAATCAGGGCTTCAAATATGCTAATCAAAAAGTTCTCCGCCAGCCGGCGGAGGTTGGCCTTCTAAGCCTCGAACTTATACCCTACACCTTTTACGGTAGCTACACAGTCATCGCCCAGTTTTTCACGCAGTTTGCGAATGTGCACATCAATGGTACGGTTGGTTACCACTACAGAGTCTTCCCATATGTTTTTCAGGATCACTTCGCGGGTGTATACCTTGCCCGGTTTTGAGGCCAGCAGGTATAATAGTTCAAATTCTTTTTTGGCTAATACCACTTTAACACCTTTTTGGTACACCAGGTAGGCTTCGCGGTCAATTACCAAATCGCCTATTTCCAATTTGTTATCGGGTGCTTCCTCGGCAGGAGCATTGCGGCGCAATATGGCGTTTATACGGCTTACCAGTGCACGTGGCTTAATTGGTTTGGCTATATAATCATCGGCGCCTACGTTAAAGCCTGCAATTTCTGAGTATTCTTCACTGCGGGCAGTTAAAAACACCATAAAGGTATTTTTAAACTCAGGCATGGTACGCATAATGCGGCAGGCCTCGATGCCGTCCATTTTGGGCATCATAATGTCAAGTACAATAAGATCAGGTAGTGATTTCTTGGCCTCGGCTACGGCTTCCTGACCGTTGCGGGCCAAAAACACCTGGTAGCCTTCTTTTTTAAGGTTGTATTCTATCAACTCTAAAATATCCGGTTCATCATCAACAATAAGAATTTTCTGTTTTGGAGAGCTGCTCATGATGCGTTAATTTTTTTGTATAAAAGTATACACTTTACAAAAGCTTAAAGTTACCACAATATTAACAAATTGTTAAAGGTTACGTTATGTTAACGTTTTATTGAACCTTATTGAACGTTTTGTTTAAAAAAGCTTCCAGATCGGCCCCCGTAATATTTTTTGCAACGATGTTTCCCTGCGGATCGATGATGAAATTTGATGGTATAGCCTCTATATGATAAAGTGTTTCTGTGGGTCCTTCAAAACCATTCAAATCAGACCCATGTGCCCATGTAAGCTTATCATCATTAATAGCTTTTTGCCATGCAGCTTTTTCTTTATCGAGCGATACACCTAATATATTAAAGCCCTTTGAATTGAAAGCGGCATATTGCTTTACCACGTTAGGGTTTTCCTGCCTGCAAGGCATACACCATGAGGCCCAAAAGTCAATCATTACGTATTTGCCTTTATAATCGGCCAGTTTAATTTGTTTACCATCAATACCGGTAATTGTAAAATCGGGAGCTTTATGGCCAATGGAAACAGGTTTAATTTTTTCCATCTGCCTTACAAAGGTTTGCACACCCGGGTTATCCTTAAAATTCGCTTTAATATCATCGGCATAGGCAACCAGCTGCGGTTCAAATTTGTACACATCCAATGATGTTGCTGCATAAAAACCAGCTAACGAGGTTTTGTTATCATTCACAAATTTTAAAACGGCGGTACCGTAATCGGCCAGGTTTTTCTGGAATGTAGGCATGTATACCTTCAGCAATGAATCCGACTGTTTGCCCATTTTTTGTGTTTTATCCTGGTATTCGGCAACCAGTTTTGAGTTCTTTTCGCCATAAAAGTTACTAATCTTGTTGAACTCCTTTATTTTTTCAGAGTCGTCAGAACCTTTAATGCTGTAAGTATGGGTGTTATCGTTATTGTCGGTTTCAAATTCAATATCATCGCCGTTTTTGGCAATCAGGTCGTACACATTATTGGCCCCGGCAGATTGCTCACCACCGCCCGCGCTGCCAATTCTTAATTTATAAAGGTTGGCATAAGGGGCTACATGTTTAAACTGAAATTTGCCTTTTTCGCCCAGGGTGGTGGAGTCAACAACTCGTACCTGGGTACTATCGGCTTCTATTAAATACACCAGCTTTAAGCTGCCCGGATTTTTAATGGTACCATTTATAGTAAACTGCGAACTATCTTTACATGAATAAATAAACGCGCTTGAAAGCAGCAAACTGTAAACTGCTAAACTCTTTAACTTCATTCTATTTTGATTCTAATTCCTTGATCAATAACTGGTTTGTTTTCTGCGGATCGATCTTCCCTTTCGAGAGTTTCATGATCTCGCCCATAAACAGGCCTAAAACACCTTTTTTTCCTTTTTGATATTCCTTTACCTTATCAGGGAATTTGGCGATGGCGGCTTTAATAAATTCGCTTACATCGTCATTATCGGCGCTGATCAAAAGGTTAAGCTCTTTGGCCAGGTCCCCGGCTTTTTTGCCCGGTTCTTTGATCATGGCAGGGAATAACTTGTGCGAAGCTACAGAATTATTTATCACGCCCGCGTCAATTAGTTTGATAAGCCCGGCCAGGCCAACCGGAGTAACAGCAAAGTTACCAATAGCTACACCATGATCATTCAGGTATGATTTTACGGCTCCCATCAGCCAGTTGGCCGCTGCTTTATAATGATCGGTTAGTTTTATCAGTTCTTCAAAATAGTGCGCTACGTCTCTATCGGCAGTTATTACAGATGCATCATAGGCCGAAAGCCCCAATTGTTCAACATACTTATGGTAAAGCTGGTTGGGTAATTCGGGCAGGCCGGCACGTATTTCATCTACATACTGTTTATCAAGCATTAGTGGCATCAGGTCGGGTTCCGGAAAATAGCGGTAATCGTTAGCCATTTCTTTGGAGCGTAGCACCGATGTTTCGCCTGTATCGGCATTAAAGTTAAGCGTGTTTTGATCAATATGGCCGCCATTTTCTATAACCTTTACCTGGCGGGCAAACTCGTGTTCAATAGCCCGCTGTACGTTACGGATAGAGTTAAGATTTTTCACCTCGCAGCGGTTACCATATTCGGTAGCGCCTTTTAATCTTACAGATATATTGGCATCGCAGCGCATGCTGCCTTCTTCCATATTACCATCGCAAATATCAAGGTAACGCAGTATTTTACGGGTTTCGGTTAAAAACTGACCGGCTTCTTCGGCGCTGCGCATATCGGGCTGGGTTACAATTTCCAGCAGGGGTACGCCGGCGCGGTTCAGGTCGATAAGTGAATCGGCATGGTGCTGATCGTGCATACTTTTACCTGCATCCTCTTCCATGTGGATGTGGTGAATAGCGATATTTTTTTGCGTACCATCGGCAAGCTTTACAGGCACGTATCCGCCAAGGCAAACCGGGGCATGATCCTGCGTTATCTGGTAGCCCTTAGGCAAATCGGCATAAAAATAATTTTTACGGGCAAAGCTATTATTCAGGTTGATGGTGCAGTTGCAGGCCAGGCCCATTTTAACTGCGTACTCAACCGCTCTTTTATTCAAAAAAGGCAAAGTACCTGGATGGCCAAGCGAAATGGCACTGATGTGGTGATTAGGTTCGGCACCAAAAGCAGCAGAATCGGGCGAAAACACCTTACTTAAAGTGGATAACTGGGCATGCACTTCAAGGCCAACAACCAATTCGTACTTTTCACTTATCCCGTTTGCGAAAACTGTCATAAAAATAAATTCAGCTGTGATTTGCTGATTGAATGTCAAATATATAAAAGTTAATACAGTGTAGATAGGTTTTGGCTTTTAAACAAGTAGAAAAAATATATTGCAGATGTGATTGGTAGGGTATTGTGAATAGTGAGTTGTGAGCCGTGAGTGGAGAATGGTGCTTTGCATATTGCATAAAATCCTTGTTCCTTACGCCAAAAATTTTTGGTTTTTTGGCGTTACCTGCGGCCCGGGCTCATATCTTTATATTTATATAAATCAGAATAAAAGGAGGCACTTTGCGCCCGGGCATGACACGTAGTAATTATGATGTTGACGGTATAGGGTTATCCTCCTTTTTTATTTCTTAAAGTCAGAACAGTACCTATTGACAGGTTTCGCACCTGATCAGCTATTAACATGAGCAA